>JASHUF010000060.1 GCA_030040175.1 Acidobacteriaceae bacterium | reverse complement strand
CTAGAGGCTAGAAGCCAGCAGCTAGAAGCTGCGTTTCAATCCGCCACGGCGGCCACTTCCTGGGCCGGCGCCTTTCTGTCTATGTCCGCGCGCTTGATCAGCTCCACATCGAGGCACAGCGACTGCAGCTCGCGGATGAGCACGTTGAATGACTCCGGCACACCCGGCTCGATGGCCGCTTCGCCCTTGACGATGGCCTCGTAGATCTTGGTGCGGCCATAGACGTCGTCGGACTTGGCGGTGAGGAGCTCCTGAAGAATGTATGCGGCCCCATAAGCTTCGAGGGCCCACACCTCCATCTCGCCGAAGCGCTGGCCGCCGAACTGCGCCTTGCCGCCCAGCGGCTGCTGGGTGATGAGCGAGTAGGGGCCGATGGAGCGCGCGTGAATTTTGTCGTCAACCAGGTGGGAGAGCTTGAGCATGTAAATGTAGCCCACGGTCACCGGCTGCTCGAACTGCTCGCCGGTCATGCCGTCGTAGAGCATCGACTTGCCTGACTCCGGCAGCCCGGCCGCGCGCAACAGCGACTTGATCTCGCCCTCCTGCGCGCCGTCAAAGACCGCGGTGCCGAACCAGATGCCGTGCTCCATGCCGGAGGCCACGCGCACCAGCGTCTCGTCGTCGAGCTCGAGCAGCTGCCGGAGAGCTGCGGTTCCCGCAAACTCCTTCTTCACCGCCTCGCGGATGACGGCGGCATCGGTCGCGTTCTTCACCAGTTCCGCGACTTTTTCGCCCAGGTCGTGCGCGGCCCAGCCGAGATGCGTCTCCAGAATCTGGCCCACATTCATACGCGAAGGAACGCCGAGGGGGTTGAGCACGATCTCGACCGGCGTGCCGTCGGGCAGATAGGGCATGTCTTCCTCGGGCAGGATGCGCGCGATGACGCCCTTGTTGCCGTGGCGGCCGGCCATCTTGTCGCCGACCGAGAGCTTGCGCTTCATGGCCACGTAGACCTTGACCAGCTTGATGACGCCCGGAGGCAGCTCGTCGCCCTTCTGCAGCTTGGCGACTTTCTCGTTGGTGATCTTGCGCAGCACCTCGATCTGGCGCGAGGTCATCTCCTCGATCTCGTCGATCTGCTCGTTGACCCGCGGATCCTTGTCGTTGTAGCGGATGCGCTTGAGGTTCTTGGTGGAGATGCGCTCGATGGTGTCGCGGTCGAGGATGGCGCCCTTGGTCAGGAGGCGCTTGTTGGTGCGCTCGTCGTGCAGGTCGGCGAGCACCTCCTTGCCGCCGAGGATGGCTTCGAGGCGCTTCAGGCGCTCGTCGGTGAGAATGCGAATCTCGTCACCCAGGTTTTTCTCGAGCTTGGCCACATACTCGGCTTCGATGAGCTTGGCGCGCTCGTCCTTCTCCTGGCCCTTGCGGCTGAAGATGCGCACGTCCACGACCGTGCCCTCGATGCCCGGAGGGCAGGTGAGCGAAGCGTCGCGCACGTCGCCGGCTTTTTCCCCGAAGATGGCGCGCAGCAGCTTTTCTTCCGGCGTGAGCTGGGTTTCGCCTTTCGGCGTCACCTTGCCCACGAGGATGTCGCCATGGCCGATCTGGGCGCCGATGCGGATGACGCCGCTCTCGTCCAGGTCGCGCAGCGCGTGCTCGCTGACGTTGGGAATGTCGCGCGTGATTTCCTCGGGCCCGAGCTTGGTGTCGCGGGACTCGATCTCGAACTCTTCGATGTGAACGGAGGTGTAGTAGTCCTCCTTGACCAGCTTCTCGCTGATGAGGATGGCGTCCTCAAAGTTGTAGCCGCGCCAGGGCATGAAGGCGACGAGCACGTTGCGGCCGAGCGCCAGCTCGCCCTGCTCCGTGCAGGGCCCGTCGGCGATCACCTGCCCTTTGACCACGCGGTCGCCTTCGCGGACCACCGGCTTCTGGTTGATGCAGGTGTTCTGGTTGGAGCGCTTGAACTTGATGAGCTGGTAGATATCGGAACCGACCTCGCGCGAGAGCTGCGTGGGATGGTGCTCGCCTTCGACGCGCACGATGATGCGCTCGGAGTCGACCGAATCCACGATGCCGTTGCGTTTGGCCAGGATCACGGCGCCGGAGTCGCGCGCGGTGACGCCCTCCATACCTGTGCCCACGAGCGGCGCCTCGGCCACCAGAAGCGGAACGGACTGGCGCTGCATGTTGGCGCCCATCAGCGCGCGGTTGGCGTCGTCGTGCTCGAGGAAGGGCACAAGGGACGCGGCCACGGAAACAAGCTGCTTGGGGCTGACATCGATATAGTCGACCTCGGCGCGGTTGACGAGAACGAAGTTGCCCTGGCGGCGCGCGTTGACCAGATCCTCAGTGATCTCGCCTTTCTCGTTGAACTCGATGTTGGCTTGGGCGATGGTGTGCTTGTCCTCTTCCCAGGCGGAGAGATAGAAGCTGTAGGGAATGTGCTCGATGGTGCGCTTGCCCGCCTTCTTGAGCTGGGCGTTGAGGCGCGCGGCTTCCTCCTTTTCGATGTGGTCGCCTACGCGCAGGCCGCTTTCGCCGGCGTTGACGATCTCCACATAGTCGAGGATGCGCGAGTCTTTCACCTTGCGGTAAGGCGACTCAATGAAGCCGTACTCGTTGATGCGGGCAAAGCACGAAAGCGAGCTGATCAGGCCGATGTTCGGGCCTTCCGGGGTCTCGATGGGGCAGATGCGGCCGTAGTGCGTGGGGTGCACGTCGCGGACTTCGAAACCGGCGCGTTCGCGCGAGAGCCCGCCCGGCCCCAGGGCCGAAAGACGGCGCTTGTGCGTGATCTCGGAGAGCGGATTGGTCTGGTCCATGAATTGAGACAACTGCGAAGACCCGAAGAACTCGCGGATAGCGGCCATGACGGGCTTGGCGTTGATGAGGTCGTGGGGCATGGCCGTGGAGAGCTCCTGATAGACGCTCATCTTCTCCTTGATGGCGCGCTCCATGCGCACCAGGCCGATGCGGAACTGGTTCTCCATCAGCTCGCCCACGGCGCGCACGCGGCGGTTGCCGAGGTGATCGATGTCATCGACCACGCCCACGTTCTTGCGCAGCTTGAGCAGGTAGCGGATGGTCGCATAGAAGTCCTCGGGCGTGAGCGTGCGGTGATCGAGCGGGGTGGCGTCCTGGTTCTCGTAGAGCTTGATGTTGAACTTGAGGCGGCCGACGCGGGAGAAGTCGTACTTGCGCGGATCAAAGAACATGCCCTCGAAGAGCGCCGTGGCGGTATCGAGCGTGGGCGGGTCGCCGGGGCGCAGCTTGCGGTAGATCTCGATGAGCGCTTCTTCCGGCTTGTGCACGGAGTCGCGCTTGAGCGTGTTGGTGATGATGTTGCCCACGTCATCGCGGTCGGGGAAGAAGACTTCGAAGCTGGAGGCGCCCGAAGCCACGACCTTGTGCAGACGGTCGGCGGTGAGTTCCACGTTGGCCTCGACGAGCACCTCGCCCGTGGACGTATCGATAACATCGGACGCGGTGAGGGCGCCGTCAAGCTCCGCGGACTCGATTTCGACTTTTTCGATGCCCGCGCCGCGCAGGGCCTTGAGCGAGTGCGCGGTGATCTTGCGCCCGGAGTGGGCGAGCTCCTCGCCCTTGTGGGCGATGGCGTGCGCGGGCTTGGCGCCGAGCAGATGCGTGGCCTTGCCCTCTTCCGTCACGGCCCAGAAGAGCTTGCCGTCCTGAATGTGCATCCGGTCGACCACATAGAAAGTCTTGAGAATCTCTTCGTCGGAGCGCAGGCCGAGAGCGCGCAGAAAGATGGTGCCCAGGAACTTGCGCTTGCGGTCGATGCGCACGTAGAGCGTGTTCTTCTGGTCGTACTCGAACTCCACCCACGAACCGCGATAGGGGATGATCTTGCCCAGGAAGTAAGTGCGGTTGTTGGCGGTCTCAAAGAAGACGCCGGGCGAGCGGTGCAATTGGGAGACGATGACCCTCTCTGTCCCGTTGACGATGAAGGTGCCGTTCGGCGTCATCAAGGGAATGTCGCCGAAGAAGACTTCCTGCTCCTTGATGTCGCGGACGGTCTTGTTGCCGGTTTCGGCGTCTTTATCGTAAATCGTAAGGCGCACGGTGACCTTCAAGGGCGCGGAGAAGGTCATGCCCCGCTCCTCGCACTCCTGCTGGTCGTATTTGAGCTGCAGGCTCACCGGGTCGCCGCACTTGTTGCAGAAGTCCGGCATGTTGCGGTTATAGGTGCCGCACTTCTGGCAAAGCACGTCGCCGGGAAGGAAGGGATCGGTAATAACCATGGCGCCGCAGTGCACGCAGGCCGTGCGCAGGTGATGCAGACCTTTCAGGTGGCCGCACTTGCACTCCCAGTTGCCGATGGAGAAGTCGACGAAATCGAGCTGCGAGATGCCGCGGAAATCGGAGATGGGGAAAACCGAGACGAAGACCGACTGCAGCCCCGAGTCGTCACGCTCGTTGGGGAGCTTGTCCATCTGCAGAAAGCGCTCATAGGAGCGGCGCTGGACTTCGATCAGGTTGGGAATCTGGGTTGCCGTGGGAATCTTGGAAAAATCGAGCCGGCTGCGGATCGCGCGCTTCTCGTTGGGCATGATCACTCCTGAGCCTCCTGCGCTGCGGCGCCCGGGAAAGTTCGGCGAGGCGCCGGCCGGCGTCCGAGACTCGATGGCGCCGGCGGAATACGGTAAGAATTCGAAGTACCAGACAGACGGACCCACAATATCGAGGTCCGATCCAATTCCGGCCGCCTGGAAGGCCCGCTCGAGACTCACTCGAGGCACGCTTCAGCAAAGGCCGGGATGTTTTTGGGTCAGGTGGGTATCGTGAGAACCATGTGAATTCCGCGTGGCGGGCATTGCAGTGCGTCTGCCAAATCGGCTAGACTGCACCTTCGCGATAAGCGAGCGGCGCGGTTTGGTCCCGGACCGGGGGGGAAACCGCACGGGGAAGTTGTGCGCACTGACGCAGATTGAGCAGACGGGGTTGAAATCGCTGGTCCGCGCTCCGGGGTGGACACGACAAGCCCGTGAGGACACAATGCCTCACGAGCGCGGCCCATCGCCCGTGCCCCCATCCGGATTCTGTGTCTTTGTTCTCGCCGATCCCAAGTTCGCTTCGCCGCTTCCGAGAGCCAGCCACACTACGCCCGTCAAAGGACCGCCTGCCTGACCTTCAGACAATCCATTGACACTAAAGAACTTAACGCCTGCGATTGCCCGTCACCGAGGGTTTTAATCCAACCCCGGTTCGCGGGCCTTGCGTACCACCTTCGCTTGAAATGAGCGCGCCAGCCGAATCGGGGCCATTTGTGGGCTGAGGCCGGGACGAGCCGGAAAAAACGCGCAACCTCTATCGTAACGCGTCCCGGCGCTTCACGCAAGCACCTGCGATGCCTATTTGACCTCGATGGTGGCCACGCCCTCGAACTTCTTTTTGATGGCCTCGGCCTCTTCTTTGGTCGCGTTTTCTTTGATCGGCTTGGGAGCGCCGTCGACCAGGTCCTTGGCTTCCTTGAGGCCGAGCGACGTGACTTCCCGTACTGCCTTGATGGTGTTGATCTTGTTGGCACCCGCGTCCTTGAGGATGACTTGAAATTCGGTCTTTTCCTCGACCGCCGGAGCTGCCGCTCCCGCGCCTGCGCCGCCGCCGGCGACCACGACCGGAGCCGCGGCCGCGGCCGAAACGCCGAGACGCTCCTCCAGCTTTTTCACCAGAGCCGCCGCTTCCAGCAGGCTCAGGCTGACAATTTGCTCTTCCAACTGCGCGATATCTGCCATGTTCTTCTCCCATCCCAACCGTTTGAATTTGTGCTTCCCCGGCCGCCAAGGCAAGCTTCGAAAGTTTCCGATGCGCCAGACATGCGCCCTTTCCGAAATGCCCGCAGCCAAACCCTCAAATGCAGCTGCTAGCTTCTAGCCGCTAGCCTCTAGCCCCACATTCAGTTCAACGCGCCGCTCCGGCCCTGCCACGAAAAAGCTAGAAGCTAGGAGCTAGCCGCTAGGAGCCCAGGACGCGGCTAGGCCGCGCCTGCAAATTTGCCTTTCTCCACGCCCTGGCCCAGCACCACCGCCAGATCCCGGCCGGTGGCGTTGAGCACGGTGGCCAGCCGCTGCGCGGGCGCGTTGATGAGGAAGAGGAGTTTCGAAAAAATCTCTTCCTTGCCCGGCATGGTAGCCAGCGACTTGACTTCGTCCACCGAGAGCAGCTTGCCCTCGACGATGCCCAGCTTGAACTGAAATTCGGCATTGTCGCCGGCCCACTTGGCAAAGACTTTGGCCAGGGCCACGGGATCGCCCGCGGTGAAGGCCACGGAGTTGACGCCCTTGAGTCCCTTCAGCGCGTTCTCCACCCTGGTGCCCTTGCCGGAGATGGCCGCAAGCTTGTTTTTGACCACGCGGTACTTGCCGCCGGCCTCGCGGATCACCTTGCGCAGTTCGTAGTCCTTGGCCACGGTGAGCTTGGTGAAGGTGCCGATGATTGCGGTGGTGGAGGACTCGAGCTCCTTGGCCAGAGCCTTCACTTTTTCCGACTTTTTTGCCTTCGAAATTGCCATTGCCTTCGCTCCGCTACGGCAGTTGTCAGTGATCAGTGGTCAGTGATCAGCGGTCAGTCAATCCACCACCATCTCGCTTTCCTCACCGATCCCTTTCTTTCGCCCAACCGGGCCCCTGTTCCCGTTCGTCTTCTCAAAATCTCAGTGCCAAGCACAATGTCCATCGGCCACGACCTCAACTGATCACTGAACACTGTTCACTGACCACTACCGTCAGTGCTTGCCCGCCGCGTCGGCCACTGCCGAATCGAGCGGTATGCCGGGTCCCATGGTCGAGCTCAGCGTGGTGCTCTTGATGTACTTGCCCTTGGCCGCCGAGGGCTTGGCGCGCACGATCGAGGTAATCACCACCGTCGCGTTGTCGATCAGCTTCTGCGGCTCGAAGCTCAGCTTGCCCACGGGCACGTGCACCAGGCTGGTCTTGTCGGCGCGGAACTCCACTTTGCCGGCCTTGATCTCTTTGACGGCCGCGGCCACGTCCAGGGTCACCGTGCCGGTCTTCGGATTCGGCATCAGGCCCTTGGGGCCGAGCACCTTGCCCAGGCGGCCGACGACCTTCATCATGTCCGGCGTGGCGATGAGCGCGTCGAACTCGGTCCAGTTCTCTTTCTGGATCTTTTCGACCATCTCTTCGCCGCCGACGAAATCGGCGCCCGCATCCTTGGCTTCCTTCTGGCGGTCGCCGGTGGCGATTACGGCCACGGTCTTGGTCTTGCCCAGGCCGTGGGGCAGGACCACGGTGCCGCGCACCATCTGGTCGGCGTGGCGCGTGTCGACGCCCAGACGCAGGGTGAGATCGACGGTCTCGTCGAACTTGGCGTACTTGACTTGCTTGAGGAGGCTCACTGCCTCGGGCAGCGGATACGCCGCCTTGGTGACGGCAGCGCGCGCCTTGGCAATATTCTTGCCCTGCTTGGCCATTCTTCCCTCGTCTCCCACCGCTACTACCCGTCCGCCTTGGGCGGAAGCGTCAGCCGGGGTGCGGCGACGCTTAGTGGCCGTGGTGCAGTTGACGGCCCGGAGAGGCGCTCCGGGCGTATTCATTGATGATAGCGGAGTGGCGGGGGGATTGCAAACTGCGGCGACAGGCTCCAGAGACCGGACAAGGAGGAGCGTACCTTAGTCAGGCGCGGTTTCTTTGGAGCATTTCCAAAGATAAAGGCATTTGAGAGAGCGCACCATTCGGTAGGTCACTGCCGGATCGCAGGTCCATATCTGCGGCGCGAAGGCGGTTGCCTGGCGGGTTG
>JASHUF010000531.1 GCA_030040175.1 Acidobacteriaceae bacterium | reverse complement strand
CTTCGTCGGCTCCGGGCGCTCCACCCGACTCGCCCGGATAGGGGAAGAAATTCACCTGGGGCGCGTTGGAGTCGCCGGGGTTACGGTTGCCGTTGAGCCAGCGCGTCATGCCCAGCCAGCCCACCTTGATGCCGTGCGCCTCGGTGATGACCGGCTGAAATGCGCTCGCCGCGTTGTCGCTGGTGCCGGCAAAGAGCAGACCAGTTTCGCGCAGGTGCTCCCGTGTCTCCGCAAAGCCGGCCCAGCCCTGGTCCATCGCATGGTTGTTGGCAAAGGAGACGATCCTGATGCCGCTGGCTTTGAGTGCCTGGGGCAGGGCCACGGGCGCGTCGAACATAAATGGCTTGGTCCCGTGCGAATGCTCCGGAGCCACGGGTGTTTCCATGTTCACAAAGCCGAAGTCGGCGCTTTCAAACACGTCGGCCACATCGGAAAACAGCGCCTGCCAGCCTGCCTCGCCGTCGCCGGCTGCTGCGGCGGCGGCGCGCACCGCGTCGTGCGGGATCACGTCGCCGGAGACGGCAAAGCTTACCTGGGCGAGCTCATGGGGATAAGGAACCACCACCGTGCCATGGCGGCGGGCATCGAGTCCGGCCATGAGCGCCAGCGCAGCCAGGGCCGCCAGGCCGGACGCAAGCCACATCCTCCCCCGGAGTTGGGCCCGAACAGCGGCGAACCGGCGAGGCAGACCCCCCACCTTCGCCCTCCTGCGCTTCGCGTTATGGATCGCCCAATCCATATCTTTGCCATCTTTGCCGTTTCCGGCCGATTGCCGCTGGCGGAACCGAATCCAGATCAGCATACAGGGCCGGCCGGACCTGGCAGCCCCACGTGAACAAGGGGCGAACGTTCCTCCAGGCGCTCCCGTCTATTGGTTGGAAGTTACTGATACCCTTGAAGCGGAGCGATTTTGAAGGGCCTTGGACTGCCGGGCGGCGCCGGGGCGGCAAGTTGAGTTATGGCAGAGTTTGTCATCAAGCTGGCCGATGAGCGCGGCCGGGTGCAGGAGCAGGTGCAAACGGCGTCTACCGCCGAGGAGCTGCGCCTGCGCTTCACCCACGCCGGTTATCACGTTTTTTCTGTCCGCGCCCGCGGCGGCGTGGGGCGGCGGCGCAAGGTGAAGCTGGAGCCGTTCCTCATCTTCAACCAGCAGTTTCTTACGCTGATCCGCGCCGGATTGCCTATTCTCGGCTCCCTGCAGATGCTGGGCAAGATCCAGAAAAGCGCGCATTTTGCCGCACAACTCGATGACGTTTGCGGCCGCGTGAAGACCGGAGAGGCGCTCTCGGCGGCCTTTGAAGCGCAGAGCGGGTTCCCGCTGATGTACACCACCACGCTGCTGGCCGGCGAGCGCTCGGGCAACCTGCAGGAGGTGCTGGAGCGCTACGTCAACTTCCAGAAGGTCTCGCTCGCCTTCCGCAAAAAGCTCACCACCTCGCTCATCTATCCCAGCGTGCTCATCTGCCTGGTCTGCGGCCTGATGACGTTCATGTTTACGGTTGTGGTTCCGCAGTTCGCCCAGCTTTATGACCAGATGGGCTCCAAGCTGCCGCAAATGACGCTGGCGCTCCTCGGCTTCGGCAAATGGATGCAGCACAACATCGGCTGGCTGGCGCTGGGCGCGCTCATCGTTGCCGCCTCCGGCTACCGGTTTTCCCGCACCGAGCGGGGCCGGGATTTTGTCGATGGAGCGCGCGTCCGGCTGCCCGTCTTCGGCAAGATCTGGCTCAAATACCAGGTAGCTTTGTTTGCGCGCACGCTTTCCACGCTGCTCACCGGCGGTTTGCCGCTGGTGCCCTCGCTCGAGACCGCATCGCGCTCCATCTCCTCGCGCCGCGTCTCGAAAGCTGTCATGTCCTCCATCTCCACGGTGCGCGAAGGCAAAAGCCTGGCCGAGTCCTTGAGCAAAACGGGAGTATTTCCCGATCTGGCTTGCGAGATGATCACTGTGGGCGAGCAGACCGGAGCGCTGCCGCAAATGCTGAATTCGGTGGCAGAATTTTTTGAGGAGGACGTGGCCACGGCGCTCACCGCCTCTCTGGCACTGATTGAGCCCGCCATCCTGATTGTCATGGGCGTGGTGGTGGTCTTCATCCTGATTTCTCTTTACCTGCCCATCTTTTCGCTGGGCCAGATCGGCGGAGGATAAATCATCGTGGCGGAACACAACGTCATCACGCTGCCGGTACCGCTTGCCGGCGATGAGCGCGGCCACGCCGAAGCGCTCGCCGCGCGCTACCAGGCCGAGTTCGTCGATCTCAAAAACTTCAAAATCCAGCATGAGCTGCTGCGCACGGTGCCGGTGGAGCTGATGTTCCGCTACAACTTTGTGCCCATCGAGCAGCAGGCGAACGCCCTGGTGATCGCGGTCAGCGACCCTTCGCGGCTGATGGTTCTGGACGAGATTGCCGGACTGCTGGGGCAGCGCATCGTGGCCCGCGTGGCCACGCTTTCGCAGATCACCGACCTGCTCAAGAAGACCGAGCAGTCGCAGCGCGTGCTCGACGAAGCCAGCGAAGGGCTCACCTTCGATGTGGTCACCGGCGAGGAGAACGCCGACGAAAACATCTCCATCGAGAAGCTCACCAGCGAAGAAGACATCAGCCCCATCATCCGCCTGGTGGACACGACCATCTTCACCGCGCTCGAGCGCCGCGCGTCCGACATTCACATCGAGACCCTCGACGATTCGGTGTTCGTGAAATACCGCATCGACGGCGTGCTGCAGGCGGCCATGGCGCCCATTGCGCGCGAGCACCACGGCACCATCCTGGGCCGCATCAAGATCATGAGCGAGCTCGACATCGCCGAGAAGCGCGTGCCCCAGGACGGCCGCTTCCGCGTGCGCTACAAGGGCCGGCTGATCGACTTCCGCGTGTCCATCATGCCCACGGTGCACGGGGAAAACGCGGTGCTGCGCGTGCTCGACAAGGAATCGATGAGCGAGAAGTTCCGCAACCTCACCCTCGACGTGGTGGGCTTCGCGGAAGAGGATCTGCGCCGCTTCCGCCGCTATATCCGCGAGCCTTACGGCATGGTGCTGGTGACCGGACCTACCGGCTCCGGCAAAACCACGACGCTTTACGCGGCGCTCAACGAGATCAAGAGCGATGAGGACAAGATCATCACCATCGAGGACCCGGTCGAGTACCAGATTCGCGGCATCACGCAGATTCCGGTGAACGAGAAGAAGGGGCTCACCTTTGCCCGCGGCCTGCGTTCCATCCTGCGCCACGACCCGGACAAGATTCTGGTGGGCGAAATCCGCGACCAGGAGACGGCGCAGATCGCCATCAACTCCGCGCTCACCGGGCACCTTGTCTTTACCACCGTGCACGCGAATAATGTCGTGGACGTGCTGGGGCGCTTTCTGAACATGGGCGTGGAGGCGTACAACTTTGTCTCCGCGCTCAACTGCATCCTGGCGCAGCGCCTGGTGCGCACCATCTGCGAGTACTGTGCGCGCACCGTTCACTACAGCGACGAGGCGTTGCTGGCCAGCGGCATGGACCCGGCCCAGTGGCGCGGCTTCACCTTCCGCGAGGGCGCCGGATGCATGGAGTGCGGC
>JASHUF010000530.1 GCA_030040175.1 Acidobacteriaceae bacterium | reverse complement strand
ACGGAGGTCTCCTCGAGCAGCGTGGCGTAGCCCAGCACCACCGTCAGCGGATTGTTCAACTGCTGGGTCACGTTGGCGGCCAGCTGGCCGAGGTGAGAAAACTTCTCTGAATCGATCAGCTTTTCCATCATCATGACCTGGCTGCGCGTGGCCTGCAGACGGCCGGCGAGCAGCTCGAGGGGAAGCAAATCGTCCAGACGCAGCGGATCGAATCTGCACTCGGGCTTGCGGCCCGGCTTCGCCTTACCGCCGCGCATCCCTGCAAGCAGGAGTGCTCCCTCGATTGACGCCCGGCTCGCCGCTGCGCGGTTGGTCATGGGCACAGCCAGCACGGAGGTAAAGCGCAGCCGCTTCAGGTCGTCGCCGGGCCTGAGCCACGGCTCCAGATCGAGGCGCACGGTCAGGCTCTGCTCCACGGCCGAAGGCGCCGAGCCGGCGCTCACGAAGTCCGATGCCGGAATCCGCCCGGCCAGGTCGGCAAGCGCCTTGGCCGTGGCTGCTTCCAATCCGGCCGAGCCGGCCAGCCGGAAGCGGCCGGAGTGGTGCAGGAGCAGCGCCGCCTGCTGAAAGCGGCTGTGCTCCACCACCAACGCGCAAATCTCGTTGCCCTGGCGGTCGAAATCGTCCACGCGCCGGCGCGCCAGCACCAGCTTCGAGTAAGCTTCCAGTTCGCGCCTTGCCCGCCGCTCCCGTTCCTGCGCGGCCAGGTTGCCGGCCAGCTCGTCTTCGAGCGCCAGCACGATCATGCCCAGCGCCGCCACGCCCTTGCCGATCTCGAAGACCGGGCTCAGCCCCAGGTGCAGCGCCGGGCTTTGCGCGACGGCCGGAATTGCCTCAAGAATGTTGAGCGACCAGGCCATAAATCCGGCTACACTCAAGAGCACGCCGGGAGAAAACCGCCGGTAGACGAAGATCGTGAACAAGGCGAACAGGAGGAGGTTGGCGGATTCGACAAAAGCCAGCGCACACGCCGCTCCGGCGACAAAGAACGTCGAGAAGGCAAGGCAACCCAGCACCGCGCAGGTGGAAACCCCCATCCACGGAGGCATGATGTTCCGCTGCGCGCCCCAGAAGAGCGCCGAGCCCAGGCAGATGAGGCCTAGCAGGGGAAAGAGCAGCAGAGAAGGCCCCCGCGGCTCTACGCCGCCAAACACGCCATAGAGGAGGATGGAATAGATCACCAGGGGCAGGGTGTAGGGAATAACATAGAAAATCTGAAACCGCCCGATGCGGAACTTGAGCGGCGAAAGCGAGGCCAGAAAGAGCGCCGAGCTGATTTGGATCGAGCTTTGCCCGGCTGCCAGAAGCCAGGGATGGTCCAGGGCGCCCGCCGTGGCGTAGAAGCGCAGCCCGGCGAGCAGAGAAAAAAGGAATCCGAGAAACCAGAGCAGCGTGCGTGCGTCGCGATAACGCAGATAAAGGTATCCGAAGGCGGGAAGTAAAAGCGCCGTTAAAATCAGCGCAGGCGTGTGATATGTATCGGGCATGAAAGCCGAAACTCTCCTCTAAATTCGGGGGCCCGAAGAAAAAACGAAGACGGTTGCGTCTCGATAGAAGGGATGGGCTCGACAGAAATCTGCTTCCGGCCTGCCGCCAACGCGCGGCGGGCCGTTTTGGGGCACACAATCCCTGGAGCTTAAATTCTTCAATCTCCCCTCGGAGGCTGTACATGCGTCTAAAGTTGCAGAGGGGTAGCGCGGCTCGTGGCCGCATCGTCCCGCCGGAATCGGGTTGCCGGAGCGTGGCCGGAATTCCCGCCGGTACAGGGCGGGAGGGCTTTCTTCCAGGATTGGAGCCCTGCCGGCCGCGCCCGGCCACTTGAAAGCCGGCCCTGCCCCGGCCGAAAATGATCCCAGCGGCCGCGCCCCCGTCCCCGCGCCCGGCCCGTAAGGAGTTGAATGGAAATGCGCATTCCCAGCCGCATCGTTTTTCCGGTTTTGCTCTTCCTCGCGCCGGCGTGGCTCTGCGCCGCCGCCGCGCAGGAGAAGGACAGCTTTACGCCCATGCCGCTCGACTCCGGCTTCGGTCCCATGGATCTCTCCCAGCCGACCATTCCGGCCGACCAGATCGTGAAGCAGTTTTCTGAAAAAGAGCAGGAGTTTCAAAGCGCGCTCGACCATTACACGTATCGCCGCACCGCCAGCGTGCAGACCATCGACGATGACACCAAGAAGGTGACCGGCCAGTACTACGAAGTGGACGATGTGTTCTTCGACCCTTCGGGCGCCCGGACAGAAAAGACTGTATTCGCGCCGGCCAGCACCCTGGACCAGGGCGGGATCCTCATGACGCCCACCGATCTCGCGGACATCCAGCGCAACTATACCTTCGTCCTCACCCCTGACAATCTCTCCCAATACGACGTGAAATACGTGGGCCGGCAAAAGATCGACCAGGTGGAGTGCTATGTCTTCGACGTCGTGCCCAAGGTCATCGATAAGAGGAACCGCCGTTTCCAGGGGCGCGTCTGGGTGGACGCCAACGCGCTGCAGATCGTGGTCACCGACGGCCGCATGGTTCCCGACGATACCAAGCGCGGCAGCGCGGACCTGCATCCGCCCTTCATTACCTGGCGCCAGCAGATCGACGGCCAGTTCTGGTTCCCCGTCTACACCAAGGGCGAGGGCATGCTTCACTTTGCCGGCGGCAACGGCTCCATGGACGAGGATGTCCACATCCGCGAGACGGTAAAGTACGCCGACTACAAGCGCTTCGGCAGTACCACGACCATCCTTTACAACGGCCAGGACATTACCAATAACGGGCAGGGCAACGGCCAGCAGCAGCAGCCGGGCACGCAGTCGAGCGCACAGCAGCACAAGTAAGCCGGCGCAAGGAAGGAATGCCTGCAACCGCGGTCAATTCCGGTCTGGGTTAGAATGGCCCCGTCCAGGACGATTGCCTTCGGCTCATGGCGGAGGTTTTCCGATGAAGCGATTCGCTCCCGCGCTGGTTTCTTTTCTGGTTCTTGCGCTCCCCGCATCCGCCTCGCCGCAGGAGGCGCCCGGCCACGCCCCGGACTACCGTGCCCAGCAGCGCATCGCGCCGCTCGACTTTCCGCCCAAGCCTGATGCGCCGTTCATGGCCATTGCCAAAACCACATGGGTGCAGATGCTGCCCGACGGCTCGACGGTCACCTACCAGAATGAGCGCACGGTGGCTCGCGACACGGAGGGGCGCATCTTTCAGGAGCGGCGCACCTTCATCCCCGTCCCCGACGTGAACAATCGGCAGTCCCAGGTCCGGGTGCTCGACTACTCCGATCCCGTGGCGCACACGCTTTATGATTGCAACCCCTATACCAGGGTCTGCAATCTCTTTCCTTACTCTGAGCCGGTTACGCAGCCCCTGCGCCCGGCCGGATTGCAGCCCGACGGCCTGAGCTACCTGACCCGCGAAAATCTCGGCGCCGACACCTTTGCAGGACTCGAGGTGCAGCGCTCGCGCGAGACCTTCACTTTTTACAAGCAGAGCGTCGGCAACACCGGCACCATCCTGCGCACCGTGGAGTACTGGTATTCGCCCGCTCTCGGCATCAACGTCAAGGTAGTGCGCCACGATCCGCGCGACGGCGACCAGACCCTGTGGCTCACCGACATTTCTCTCAGCCCCGCCGACCCGCAGTACTTCACGGTTCCCGCAAGCTATCGCATCGTGGATCATCGCGCCGCGGCGGAGCAGCCGGCTGACTCGCAGCGCTAGAGTTGGTTGCATCCATGGCCTCAGGCGGTTGGGTAGTGTCCCTCAGGGGCTAACGCATTTTCTGAGTAGCCGTATCCCGAAGACGGAAGGCAGAGTCGACGCGACCAACAGGGAGCGGCGACCTTACGAGGAAATGAAAAGGACACAGTAACTCAGAAAATGCCGTAAAGCCCCAACGTTGATGCGGCCTTTGCGGCCCGGCTCAAGCCACCCCAGCGACAAAGACCTGTCGCTGGGGGCCCCGGGAAGCCGGGCCCTTTTACAAAGCCATTTATGCAACGAGTTCTAGGATTTTGGCGCCTCAATTCGCAATTTCGAGAACCTGGAAGCTGCCCTTCACCGGCGTCTGCTCCAGCGTCCCGATGCCGCCGGGTTTATCCAGCGGCACGCCCAGGTAATCGGTCACCGAATACACGGCGCCGGTCTCTGCATCCACCGCCAGCTCGCCCGCGCGCTGCCGCGTGGGCAGTGTCTGGATCACCGCGTAGGTGTCGGTCACGTCCTGGCGGATGATGGTCATGCTTCCTTCGGCGGCGCCATTGGCGGTAAAGATAAGCCCGTGCTCCCGGTCGTAGCCCACGGCGTCGACTCCGGGCCCGATGGGTAACGCTGCCACTTTGTTGCCGTCCACGGCATTGACCACTACCAGACTGCGGTTGTTGCAGGCGGCAAACAGGCGCATGTGGGCATTGTCCATGGCCAGGCTTGCGGGATCGGCGCACTCCGGACCCAGGCCGAAGAGGCTCAGATGGCCCGGTCCGGGATAGTAGACGCGTGGCGCCGTCCAGTCAAGCGCCACCGGCGCGGGGGTTTTCACAGATTCCGGCTCCGGCGATGCACTCGCTTCCGCGCTTGTCCCCGGATTGGCGCCGCCCCCCGGCTGGTCGCGCACCAGAGCAGCCACGGCCTGCGCATCGAAGCGGTACACGGCATTGAGGTCGGTGGCGGCGATGTAGACATTGTCGTTCTCGTCGCCAACAGCGAAGCCAAGAAGGCCGGTCAGCGAGATCTCTCCGATCACCGCGTTTGTCTGCGTGTCGATGATCGTCACCTTGGACTCCGTGTACACCTCGGCCGGGATCCCCTCGTGCGCAGCCGGCCTGCGGCGGCTCGGCTGCTCGGCCGGAACCTCCGCCGGCGGATTGGCGCGCACCACGAACAGCAGCTTGGTCAACGCGTCGTACACCATGGAGCGCGGATTGGCTCCGGTATCGATCTCGGCCACTTTCCTGAATGTCTGCCGGTCGAAGACCGTCACCTTGCCCTGCCCGCCATCGCTGACGTAGCCCAGTTGGCCGGTATCGTCCAGCACCACCTGGCGCGCCTCGTAAAATCCGTCGATTGTCCGCACCAGCGCGCCCGTATTCACGTCCACTACCTGCATCGTGGTGCCGTGGGCAATGTAGAGACGGTCCAACCGCGGGTCCATGGTCAGGTAATCCCACGTCCCCGCGCCGCCGATATACCACGTGGACCGGATGAAGAAGGGATGGCCGGGCAGATCCGTGGCCAGCGGGACGGTTTGCGCGCGCAAACCGGCGCATGCCGCGAGCGAAATGAGCAGAATTCTCCTCATTGCGCAACCATCCTGCAAGGTTAGACGAACTCGCCCTGTTGCAAAAGACGAGCCGGAAGCCCGGTCCGTTTTCCTAAATCCTCACCAGCTCGCGCTGGACGGCGCCTGTCACCCAGGCCTTGCCGGGCGCGGTCAACATGTTCACCTCGCTGCGCACGCCGAACTCGGGCAGGTAGATCCCCGGCTCGACCGAGAAACACGTGTGCGGCAAGATGCGCCGCTGGTCGTGGGTCTCGAGATTGTCGAGATGCGCGCCCGCGCCGTGAATTTCCGTGCCAATATTGTGCCCGGTGCGATGGGTGAAGAATTCGGCCATACCGGCCGCGCGGATCACGCCGCGGGCCGCATCGTCGGCCTCAAAGCCGCGGATGGGCTTGCCCGCGGCAAATGCGCCTTCGACGGCGGCGATGGCCGCGTCGCGCGCGGCGCGCACGGTCGCGAAGATTTTCTGCTCGCGTTCACTGGGCTCGCGGCCCACCACGCCTGTCCAGGTGATGTCGTAAAACACCGTGCCCGGCCGGTTGACGCGGCCCCAGATGTCGATGAGCACGAAGTCTCCTTCGCGGATGGGCGACGAACGCTCCACCGCCGGCTCGTAGTGCGAGTCGGAGCTGTGCGCGTTCACGCTCACATTGGGCACGCTCTCCCACACCAGGCCCTCGCGCCGCATGGCCTCGCTGAGCCACTGCATGTGGTCGAATTCGGTCACGCCCTTGGCTGCGCCGCCCCCTCCCCCGTTGTTTGAGGGCCGCAGACGGCGGCCGATCTCCTTCCATCCCTCGGCCACGATGGCGTCGATGGCCCGCTGGGCCACGCCGTGGCTGGCCATCTGTTCTTCGCTCAGCACGGCTTCGAAGTGGCTGACGAGATCGGCCGAGCTCACGATCTCCTTGCCCAGCGAGCGCAGAAATTCGACCGTGCCCGCGTCCACCAGGGAGACGTACATGATGTCGTTGTTGGGCGAGTACTGCATGGCCAGGCGGCGCGCGCCGGCGAGCAGCATGGCCAGGCCGCCGTGCAGTTCCTGCCAGCTCGAATAGACCGCCTTGGCGCCGGGCAGCGCGTCCAGCCGACCCTGCTCAATGCGGTGCACCAGCTTGCCCGGCTCGCCCACGGCGGGCACAAAGTAATACCAGCGCCGCGTGACGATCACGTTTTCCTCAAGGCCCAGGATGTGCGCCGCAAGCGGGTCGCGATGATGATGATCGTAAAAGAGCCAGCCGTCGAAGCCGGCCTCGCGCAAAGCGGCCTGGATTGCGTCGAGGTGCATAGGGGCATTCTACGCGCTTGCGGCTAGCGCGGTTCCGCGCGAGTATGGCGCGACTTCCAGATGAGGAAGATGAGAAGGAGATGCAATCCAACCAGGACGGCCAGCGCAATCCAATCCCACGGCGACACCGGAACGCGCCGAATATGAAAACTGGTGACGCCGTTGCTTATTGACTCATCTGTGATTTCGATCGGCCGACTGTGTTTGTGGAACGCCCAGACTATGCCACAATCAAATAAAATCAGCCATGCCAGAGCGCTCACTAACAGGGCTGTCAGGGCACTTCCCGCGTTGCTCCTGGCGGTTCTCATACGCGGCGCATTGCATCCCAGGACCCTTACAGCGCGGCCAGCGCCGCCTGCTCGCTGGGGAAGAGCTCCGCGTACTTGGTAATGCCCACCATGGTGAAGACCTTGGTGAAGTGCGCGGAGAGGCCGAAGGCATAGACCTTCTGCTCGGCGTTCGAGGCTTCGATGAGGAGTTGAATCACCAGCGCGATGCCGCTCGAGTTGATGTAATCGACCTTCGTGAAATCGAGCAGGACGAGCTTGGTGGTCGATTTGGGCAGCGCCTGGTAGGTGCCCAGAACCGCGTCCTTCGAGGTGCTGGCGATATCGCCCTCAAAACGCAACACCGCCACGGCGTGCCCCGCCGGCGTGGTGAGCTGGTCAACGCGTGACTTGGTTTCGCTCTGCACGGTTCGATTGCCTCCGGTTCCCTCTGCGCGTTTGCGCGGCGCCCTGCCCGATCATCCGAGTCCCTGCATGGGGATCCCTCTAATCCGTGTCCTTGTCCAGGCGGATCACCAACCGGACGTAACTGCTCCTGCCATCCGAGCCCGCCACCCACTCGGCCTCGTCCACCAGCGCCTGGATGAGGAACATGCCCATCCCGCGCGGGTCCTCCTCGCCATGCATCTTGCGGTCGATGTCCGGCTTGACCGGCTGCGTCCTCATGCCCTTGCCGTCGTCGATCACTTTCACTTCAAGAGCATCTTCGCCGGCGGAGAGCACCACCCCCACGGAAAGTTTCTCGTTCAGCCGGTTGCCGTGCTCGATGGCATTGATGCAGGCCTCGGCCACGGCGGTCTTCAGGTCTTCAATGCGGTCCTCGCGGAAGCCCATCAGCTTGGCCACGGCGGCTGCCGTGCTCATGGCCACCTTCTCGAAGCCCAGCCGCGAGGGCAGCCGCACCTCGACCGTGGGCGTCCTCGATTGGCTCATGCCGGCAACTCCGTTCCCAACTCCGTTCCACGGCACAGAGCCAGTGCGGTCATGTCGTCTCCCTGCGGACTTCCCTCGGAGAACTCACCGATGGCTGTCCACAATGCATCGAGAATACCATCCGCATTTCGAGACGGACAGGTAGAAAATTGATGCAGAAGGCGTTCCGGACCAAACTCCTCATCGCCGCGAAAGACCTCGGTCAGCCCGTCGGTATAGAACAAGAGGCGCGCGCCCGCCGGCAGCGGGCTGCGCTCGCTCGCGTAGCGCATACCCGGCAGAAGTCCCAGCGGCGTGCCCGCCGCGTCGAACTGCCGCGCCTCTGTGCCCGGCTCGAACAGGAAACCGGGATTGTGTCCCGCGTTCACCACCTCGATCTCGCCTGCCTCCGGATGCAGCCGGAGAAAGATCGCGGTCACATAGCGCCGCCGCGCCTCTTCGCCTTCCGACCAGTGGTGCTGGTTCATCTGCGTGGCCAGCTCGTCCAGCGGAAGTCCCGTTGCGGCAATGCCGCGAAAGGCCGCGCGGAAACTCGTCGACATGATGGCGGAAGCCAAGCCCTTGCCGGCCACGTCGGCCACCACCATCAGCAGGCTGCCGTCGGGCTGGGCCACGATGTCGAGGTAATCCCCGCCCACTTCGTAACAAGTGTCGGAGCGGAATCCCACCGAGTAGCCGGGAATCGCCGGCAGCTTTTGCGGCAGCAGCGAGCGCTGAATCTGCCGCGCCGCTTCGAGATCCCGCTGCAGCCGGGCAAACTCCAGGTTGCGCTTGTGGTTGCGCGCATTCTCAAGCGCAACCGCCGCCTGCAGCGCCAGGCCTTCGAGAAAATCGGCCTCGTAGAGCGTGAGCGCGCGGCCCTCAGGCGGAAGAACCACCAGCTCCGTCATCCGCTTTCCATCGCGGTCCTCGAGCGATAGCCGCAGCGCGGCTTCGCTTGCCTCCGGCTCCGCCGGCACACCGAAGCTCAGGCCCGTGCCCGGAAAGAGCGCGCCGTCCATCTCCAGCTCGCGCACCACGATGCGCAGCACCGTCTCCAGCACCTCACGCTCGTGGGTGGTGGAGTGCACCTGCCGCGAGGCCTCGAGCAGCGCCTGCAGCCGCGCCACCTGCTGCTGCAGATCGATGGTGTCGCCCGCCGCAAGCTGAGCATCCATCGCCATACCAACCTCTGTGGATTCTGAATGTATCACGGCGTGGCCGGGGACCGCATGGTGATGGATTACACGCTGAAATGCTACGTGCCGGCGGCGGGAGGGACGTCGAGCGAGATACGGCCGCTGAGCTAGAGCTTGCGCTGACTGCGACTCTCCGCCTCAATTGGTGGCGTCGCCTGGGGGATCGTATCCGAGCGAATCGGCCACGTCTTGTACTTCTTCCAGGAATTCTGAGATTGGCATCCCGTCGTACTTCGTAAATAGCGAATCTTCTCCAAATCCGGCCTTAACTTTCGCCTGGCTCTCTTCCAAGAAGGAATAGCACCTTTTCGAGCCAGTCAGAGAGGAACTAAGGTCGCACTTGTTCCATTCAGTTGCCGTAGGGGAATGCGGCACCCCAAATAGTCCTTGAGCTCCCCCGGCTCCCGTCAGCCGGTACCCCGGGATGAACTGGACTTGGTCGCTTGTTGTCTTTCGTAGAAATAAGATGTAGGGTCCGCCCGCACCGCGCCAGCCCAGGGTTATCGTACTGAACGACGCTATTCCTCCATGAGGTGAGGTATCCGTGCCCAAGCAGCTGAGGGTCGCATTAGGGACAGCGAATGTGATGATGTCGCCCACTTGGTGCGATCCTTTCCAGGTGCGCATTACTTTTACGTCGTAGTATGTATGCGCCTCGTTCCCAGATGGGGATATTGCCGGAGCAAAAGTACTGCTGCTACTTGCCAGAATCACTTCATCGCTGTCTGCCATCAGGTGGCTGAGATCGGGTTCCAGCGATGCGGGAGCTACCCTTCGAGCGATCCCATCGGAAAAAGCTGGACTAGCCCACGCACGCTGACAAAGTTTGCTGCCGGAAATTGCCTCCCGCGGTTGATCTGAAAGTATTTCCTTCACGTGTTTTCCTTCAGCTGTCCTCTGGGCCAGCGCATAACTGGTCGCAATAGCAAGGATCAGACTTGCGCAACCGATTCCCGAAATCGGATTTTGCATAGAGGCTCCAATTCACCCGTGCCTTCCGTTCGCAGCGTACTTCGCGGCACGGGTGGACAGCTCTTTGACTATTATTCCCCTTTAATCGAAAATCCTTTCTTACGCTGGTCCCAGTAGCACGCTCTCCCGGTTGCGCAGCGTTTCCTTGATCGCATCGAGTCCGGCTTCCAGGTCGCTCATGCCCTTTAGAATCGTCAGCCCATCCGCGCCGCCCACCGCCTTGCGCAGCAGCTCGCACTGGCCCACGAGGCGCTCGTCGAATCCGATCAGCTTGGCCAGGGTTGGCGCTTCGTGCCGGTAGCGCTGCGTCATGCGGTCGTTTTCCGGCGCGGGCTGGTGCTGAATCAGCGCCTCAACCGCGCCGATATTCTTTGCCAGCCGCTCGAGCTTCTGCGCCGAGGCCACGGCCTCCGCATCGGGAAACGGTTTGGCGCGCGTGGGCGGCGGCAAATACTCGCGGCGGTACTCGCTCTCCGCCGCGGAGACGGCCGCCATGGCCTCGCCCAGCAGCGACGCGGCCTTGCTGCGCACCATCTGGTCGTCAGCGCGCAGCTGATTTTCCTTGCGATAGAAGTTGTAGCCCCAGCCGTAAAACAGGTTGGTGGCAATCTGCCGCAGAACTCCGGCATCGTAAAAGCTGTCGCCCGGCACGCGCTTCGCCTCCGCTTACTTCATTCCGGTCTCGGCGCCCACGGGATAAAAGCCCGTCGCCTGCCCAATGGAAAACGGCACGCCCGCCGCGGCATTGGGCGCGGAAACCAATCCTTTATCCGCCATCTTGAGCGCGAGGTAGTAGCGCACCGCCTCCATGGGCGAGAGCCCGATGGCCTGCAGCGAGATCAGCTCGCGCATGCGCTCGTCCTTGGGCATGATCAGAATCTTCAGATCGTTCAGCGTGATGCCGTAGGTCTTCAGGAACTCGGACAGGTGGTTCTTTACCAGCTCCCGCACCTCATTGATGTGCTCGTTGATGTCCTCCATCTTGGTCACCTGCACGATCTGGTTGATCGACTGCTCGATGGCCGGGCCGGCGTAATCGGCCACTTCCTTGGTGTCGATGAGATGGCCGTTGAAGGGCAAATGGGTGATGAGCTCGAGCGCGGCGTCCTTGGTGTCGACGTGGATGTAGTAGTCCACCTGGTAGGCCATCTCGGCCATCTCTTCGCTGGTGGCCACGCCCTCGCTGCGGATGAGCAGCTTCGACCGGTTGATGTAGATCACTTCATACACCCAGGGCGAGTTGCCGCCGAAAAATCCGGAGGCGATGGACCCCAGCAGCGGCTTGTCCGGCGTGGTGAGCTGGTACTGGCCCGTTTCATACACGTTGAGCACTGCACCGCGCGACTTGAGCACACAAAAATGATTGCTTTCGACCGTTAGAAGCGAGCCCGAAACAATGCTCTCGTCAGCGATCTTGACCGCGAGCACCTTGGTTCCCAGAATGTCTGTTCCATCGCTTTGCAGCGACGTGATCACCTGCCGCGCTATGGCCACGTTGACTCCTCCTGCCTGGATTTGGGTTCGCTCGAAGGATACAACTGTTGCTTTGCCGTGCCAAGCACAGTGTGGGACCAGGGCTCAATTGTGCGGGGGCCGCTTCAGGTTTTAACCGCGGCGTAACACGAGCCTACTGCGTAACGAAGGCCTCTTCCTCAACCTTCACTTTTTTTTCCACCAGGCTCACCGGGTAATAGGCATTGCGTGCATACTGCTTCACCATGCGGTTGGTGTTGAAGTACGAAGCATTGAAGGCCAGCGTCGTCCGCATCAGCCGCGCCCACCTCTCGGGAGAGTCGCGATAGAGCGGCACAACCGCATTTTCGAGCTTGTTGTAAAGCGATTGCGCTTCTTCATCGTCGCTGGCCCCATCCTCAATCGCCCATCCGGTGACGCCCTCGATGCAGCCCTCGATCCACCATCCGTCCAGGATCGACAGGCTGGGCACGCCGTTCATGGCCGCCTTCATGCCGCTGGTGCCCGAGGCTTCATAGGGCCGCTTGGGCGTATTCACCCACACGTCCACGCCCGCCGTGAGCAGGGCGCCCAGGTCCCAGGCGTAGTTTTCGAGGTAGACGATTTTGAACAAATCGTTCGAAGAGCGCGCCGCCTCTTCCACCACGCGGTGAATCAGCGCCTTGCCCGGCCCGTCCTGCGGGTGCGCCTTGCCGGCGTAGAGAATCTGCAGACCGCCCGCGGCGGCGGCAATCTGCTTCAGCCGCTCGGGATCGGTAAACATCAGCCCGGCGCGCTTGTACGTGGCCACGCGGCGCGCAAAGCCGAGGGTGAGCACCTTGGGATCGAGCACCAGCCCTGTCCGCGACCCCACCTCGGCGAGCAGCTCCTCTTTGGCGCGTGCGTGCGCCGCCAGAAACTTCGCTTCCGGCAGGTCGATGGCAT
>JASHUF010000529.1 GCA_030040175.1 Acidobacteriaceae bacterium | reverse complement strand
CCGATCAGGGCGCTCAGCAGGTGTTCCGTAGTCGAGATGAGCACGCCCTGGCGCATCAGGCTGGTCGCGTAGCTCACCTTGGCCACGTTGCGGCCGACGGCAGGAATCTCGAAGTTGTCGAGGTCAGTGCGGCGAAAAACAATGCCCGAGCCCGCCGCAGCCGGCAGCAGGCGCATCGTCACTCCCGCGCCTGAGTGCAGCCCCACTCCCGTCCATTCGATCGGTTCGGCAATCGTCTGTTCCAGGTGGGCGGGTTGGGCCAATGCTCTTCTCCCGGCAACGAGAGGTTGACGCTTATTAGATTAGACGGCAGGCCTGAATTCGAAGTGTGGCAATCTTGCCACACCGTGCGTCTGGAATCCCCACAATTACGGGCATTTGCACACGCATGCCCTCGATTTTCTCCGCTTCTTCGCCCTCCTGTCCCTTTCCTTTTCGAGAACAGTTGGCTGCTCTTCGCCGTCATCCCGCGTCCCCACATGAGGGAAAAAGACGCTTTGCCGGGATCGTAAAATCAGGGAGTCTCATGGAACGCCGCCCGCCCGATCTCTCCATCCCCATGCGCGCCCTCCTCGCCGGCGCACGCAAAAAACAGCGCTTGCTTATCGATCGCATCCGCCGCCTCGTCCTCCTCGAATCGCCCACTGACGCGAAAGCCGCCGTCGACGCCTGCGTTCGCGCCGCTGCGTCAGAGATCAAAATCCCCGGCGCGCGTGTCAAACTCCGCCCCCAGCGCGGCTTCGGCTCCATTCTCGAAGCCCGCTTCGGTCCGCGCACGCGTCCCGGCAGCCCGAAGCCCTTCCTGCTTCTCGGCCATCTCGACACCGTCTGGCCTATCGGCACGCTCAAAACTATGCCCTGCCGGCTCTCCGGCGGCAAGCTCTTCGGTCCCGGCGTCCTCGATATGAAAGCCGGCGCCGCCATCGCCCTCACCGCCCTCGAAATCCTCGCCGAAGCCCAGGCCCTCCCGCGCGAAATCATCCTGCTGCTCACCGGCGACGAAGAGATCGGCAGCCCGTCTTCGCGTCCCGTCCTCGAGCGCATCGCCCGCGCCTGCGCCGCTGTCTACGTGCTCGAGCCGG
The DNA here is from genome assembly GCA_030040175.1 of Acidobacteriaceae bacterium. Lineage (GTDB taxonomy): Bacteria > Acidobacteriota > Terriglobia > Terriglobales > Acidobacteriaceae > Telmatobacter. Next base: position 6,659 of record JASHUF010000529.1, on the reverse strand, counting down.
CGCAGGGCCTTGCTTACAAAACCGCGCGCAAGGGCACCGGCAACTGGCGCATTGAAATCCAGGGCGTCGCCGCGCACGCCGGCGTCGACTTTGCGCGCGGAGCCAGCGCCATCCGCGAGCTTGCCCGCGTCGTCGAAACCGTCAGCGGCTGGACCGACCTCAAACGCGGCCTCACCGTCACCGTCGGCGTCGCCGGCGGGGGGACCAAAACCAACGTCATCCCGGAAAATGCCTTCGCCGAAGTCGACGTGCGCATCGCCCGCCGCGCCGACGGTCCCCGCATCGCGCGCAAATTTGCCGCGCTGCAACCGATCGACAAGCGCTGCACCCTCACCGTCGCCGGCCAAATCAACCGCCCGCCCATGGAGCGCACCGGCTCGACCGTCCGCCTCTACCAGCGCGCCCGCGCGCTCGCCTACGAGATCGGTCTCGACCTTCCTGAAGCCGCAACCGGCGGCGCCTCTGACGGCAACTTCACCTCCGCCCTCGGCATTCCCACGCTCGACGGCATGGGCGCCGTCGGCGATGGTGCGCACGCTGCCCACGAGTCCATCCTCATTGATCACCTCGCGCCCCGCACCGCTCTCCTTGCCGGCATGCTTCTCCATTAACCCTGGCTTAGGGTCGGCCTGATACACTCCCGTGCAGAGCTCGTATGGAGATTTCCTGAGTCATGAAACCTTTTGTGCTGTTTGTATCCATGGCGGCATTCTTGGTCGCCGCGGCTGCCCAAAATCCTCCCACATCCTCTTCCTCCAAAGCTTCCACCGGCGGCGCATCGGCGCCCAAGGCCGCAGCTGCAACCGCGGCCAAGCCCATGGCAAAGCCCGCGGCCCTGACCACGCCCCCCTGGATCAAGCTCCCTCCCGGAATCCCGCGCGTCGTGCACGGCCCGCTCCACATGGCGCTCGCCCTGCATTATGAGGACCTCAAGGTGGGCACCGGCCCCTTGGGCGAGTCCGGCAAGCTCTGGCACATCAAGTACACCGGCTGGCGCGCGGCCGATGGCGTCAAGTTCGACTCCTGGGAAGACCACAAGCGCCCCGTCATAGGCAAAGACGGCAAACCCGAGATGGGTCCGGACGGCAAGCCGGTCATGACCGACCCCCAACCCCTCGAATTTCCTCAGGGGCAGGGCCGCGTAATCCCTGGCTTCGACTACGGGCTCGACGGCATGCACATCGGCGGCAAGCGCCGCATTTTTATTCCCTGGGAGCTCGCCTACGGAACCCGTACCATTCCCGATCGGCCTGAACACCCCGGCATTCCCCCCAAATCCGACCTCATCTTCGACGTCGAACTGGTGGCCGTAACCGACATGCCGCCTCCTCCGCAGCGTCCCATGTTCCCGCCGCACCCCATGCCGCAGCATCCCGGTCCTCCGGGCGCGCCCGGTGCCGCTCCCGGTTCGCCTTCCGCGCCCGCTGCGCCCAACGCCGCCCCCAAACCGGCTGCTCCTTCCGCTGCGCCCAACCCGGCCCAGCCGTCCACGCCGCAACCTTCAACGCCGCCGCCAACACCTCCCCCGGCAACGCAGTCGCCGTCCTCCACCACGGCGCAGCCCCAGCAACAGAAATAGGAATCCTTGGGTGCCCCAGGTCCCGCTTTTGGGACCTGGGAAAGCACCAATCTTAATCAGATGGGGCGCCCGTCCCCCGGGGCCCCCACGACCGGGGTCCCCAGGAAGCGATTATTGCTTCTTGGGATGGACAGACAGGTCTTTGTCCGTGGGGTGACGGAGTGGAAAGGGTAGGAAACCTCAACCCGGCAGTTCCGGCGTGGCCTTGAGCAACTGCTGCGTGTACGCCTCGCGCGGATGCGCGCACAGCGCCTCGGCTTCGCCCGTCTCCACCAGCCGGCCTCGCTCCATCACCGCAATCCGCGTGGCCAGATAGCGCACCAGCGGCATGGAATGGGAAATAAACAAATAAGTCAGCCCATGCTCGCGCTGCAGGCGCTTGAGCAGGTTCACAATCTGCGCGCCCACGCTCACATCGAGGGCCGAAACCGGTTCGTCCAAAACCAGGAAACGCGGCCTGAGAGCGAGCGCCCGCGCAATGTTGATGCGCTGCCGCTGCCCGCCCGAAAACTCGTGCGGATACCGTCCCAGCGCCGGCTCCTCCAGCCCCACTTCCTTGAGCAGCGCAACCGCCCGCTCCCGCAGCGCCGCCTTCCCTGCTGGGTGCCCCCGGTCCGGGGTCCCCATGGACAGGTTCGCGTCCGTGGGGTGGAGATCCCTCGCATTTGGGGACCGGGGGGGCCTTAATCCGGGCCCCGCGTCCGACCCCGGATCTTGGGCACCCCATCCTCGCCACGATTCTGTTCTTGCGCCAAGGGTGGGATCGGAATCTTCCTCACCCTCCGGACCCACCCCGTGAATCCGGAACGGCTCGGTCACAATTTCGAGCACCGTCATCCGCGGATTGAGCGCCGCATACGGATCCTGGAAGACCGGCTGCATCTCGCGCCGCAGCCGCCGCATCGCCTGCGCCCCCGCGTGCGTCCCATCCGCGCCAGCCACGTTCACCCCGGCCACAGTGATGGACCCCGCCGTCGGCGCCACCAGCCCCAGGATCATCCGCGCCAGCGTGGTCTTGCCTGATCCCGACTCGCCCACCAGACCCAGCGTCTCACCCGCCTCGATCATGAGCGACACGTCTTCGACCACGCGCTGCTCCACCGTCCGCAGTCCCACCCGCCGCGGATAGCTCTTCGCAACCCCGCTCACCTCCACCAGCGCCATACACCGATGGTAAAGGCTGAAAGGGCGGGAAAGCCCGCTGGCTCGCTGACTCGCTAACTTACGAACTCCGCAAACCCCGCGAACGTCGGCGCAGCCGACGCGAACTCGCAAACTTGCGCGAAGCGCAAGCTAACTCGCTAATCCAGCTTCGGATGCACCTTCTCAAACCCCGTGGCCCGCTGGTACGCGCCGGCAAGCGCCACCAGCTTCGCCTCCTGGTAATGCCCGGCCAGAAAGGTGAGCGAAACCGGCGTCCCCGGCCCGCCGATATCGTCCTCGTTCCCGGTATCGACCGCCGGCGGCTTGGGCGCATCGCTTCCGCGCAGCCCATTGGGCAAAATCAGCGCCGGATGTCCGCTCATGTTGGTCGCAATCAGTTGCTCTTCCGCGGTCGGCGTCACAATCACGTCCACCTGCTCAAACAGCGCCGAAAGCTGCCGCACGGCCAGCGTCCGCACCCGGTTCGCCTGGATGTACTCAACCGCCGGGTAGAACCGCGCCACGCGAAAATCATTGGGCCAGTCCTCCGGTCCCTGCTCGGTGAGCAGTTTGTCTCGGCCCGAGCGCGTCAGGTCGTCGAAGGCCGCCGCGGCCTCGGCCGTCAGGAGCGGGATCATCGCCTCCCACGGCAGCTTCGGAAGTTCAACAGGAATGAGATTCATCCCCATCGCCCGCAGTTTGTCGAGGGCGGCCGATTCGTAGCGCCGGTCGTAGTCGCGCCGCGCCCGCTCGGCCTGCATCTCCGCGTTCGCGTCCTCGCGCTTCTTTTTCTCGTCGGCCGTTTCGTCCGCCGCCGCTTCTTTCAGCTGCAACGGCGCCGGCGCATCGAACGCACTCTTGAAATACCCCACGCGCAGTTTGCGCCAGTCAGCATCGTCCGGCTCGTACCGCAACGGCGCTGCGGAAAGGTCCTGGCCGTCAGGACCGCTGATGGCCGCGAGCACCAGCGAGCAATCTTCGACCGAGCGGCAGATCGGTCCCAGCTTGTCCATGGTCCAGCTCAGAGCCATGGCGCCGGTGCGCGGCACCAGCCCGAACGTCGGCCGCAGCCCCGTGCAGCCGCACCGCGTCGAAGGAGAAGAAATGGATCCCAGCGTCTCCGAGCCCAGCGCGAACCCCACGCATCCGGCGGCCACCGCGCTCGCCGACCCCGCCGACGATCCGCTCGACCCCTGCGCCGGATTCCACGGGTTCCGCGTCCGCCCGCCGAACCACTTGTCGCCCATGGCCAGCGCGCCCAGCGTGAACTTGGCCACCAGCACGGCGCCCGCCGCGTCCAGCCGCTCGACCACCGTCGCGTCCTCGTCGAAACTCTGCTGCTCGAACCCGCCCGCGCCCCACGTCGTCGGATATCCTTTGACGGCGAGCAAATCCTTCGCGCCCCACGGAATCCCATGCAGCGGCCCGCGGTACTTGCCCGCCGCGATCTCGGCGTCCGCTTGCTTCGCCTGCGCGAGTGCGCGCTCTTCCGTCAGCGTGATCACGAAATAGAGCCGTGCGTTGTACCGCTTCAGCCGCTCGATATACATCTGGGTGAGCGCGAGCGAGGTAATCTTGCGTGCTGCAAGAAGGCGTGTCAGCTCGGTCACCTTTGTGAATGCAAGGTCTTCGATGTGCGCAGGAGTCTCAGGAGGCGTGAAGATCGGGCCGCCTAGCTCGACTCGGTCGAAAGGGTCTTCGGCTTTACAGGCGGGTTTTGGAGCCGGCTCCTTCGCCGCCGGTAGCGGATGAAACACATACGCCGGCGGCACGGAGTTGGGCAGGTTCACCGCGCGGATCGCATCGTATCCGCTGCGCTGGTCGTTCAGCCCGTCCAGCATCATCCGCTTCTGCTCAGGCGTGAACGGCCCCACGCCGGCTAGCGCCGCGGCCTGGTCGATCATCTCCGGCGTAATCTTCGGCTGCTCATTCGCGTCCGGCGCGGTCTCCTGCGCCTGGCTGGCGAGCGTAAACAGAATTCCCGGCAACAGCGGCGAGACCACACCGGCCTGCGTGCAGGCGTGCAAAAATGCGCGTCGATCAATACTAGCTTTGGGGGCCATGGGCAAACTATATCGGAAGCGCCCGATGCCGCGCCCGCCCGACGGCACTCGCCTGCTACTGGCTCTTGGGCAGAAACGCGATCTTCATCTCCGCCACTTCCATCCGGTTCAGCCCCGCCTTCACGCTGGGGTCGCCGTCGGCCAGCGCGCGCGCCTCGTCTTCCGTGGCCGCGCGAATGGCCAGCACGCCGTAAACCCCGCGCGGATCGAGCACCGGCCCGCCGAACAGGCACACGCCCTTGTCGAACAGGCCCTTCCAGTAGAGAAAGTGCTGCTCCATCAGCGCGCCCTCGGCATCGGTCATGTCCTTGTCAAAGGTGGGCCGCGGCGGAATCAGCCGCAGGAACCAGGTCTTCATTGCCGGAGCGGCGGACGCCGGTTGCGCGCCGGAGGCGGGAGCGGCGCCGGGCGCCGGCGTTTGCGCGGCAACCCATCCCGCGCAGAGCATCAGCGTGGCCATGCCAAGGTAAATTGCTCGCTTCATGGCCCGGATGGTACACGCGGAGGAAATCGCGCGGCAAATCAATTTTGAACCGTTCGTCACATTTCCCCGAAAATCCGCTTGACATATTCCTATATAGGAATGTAATGTTCCTGATCATGGCCCGGGCCGCCACCACCTCCGACCCCTTCAACGCCGTTGCCGAGCCGCGCCGGCGCCAGATTCTCACTTTTCTCGCCGTGGGCGAGCGCCAGGTGGGCGAGATCGTGGCCGCCATCGGCCTCGATCAGCCCTCGGTCTCAAAGCACCTGGGCGTCCTGCGCGAGGTGGGCCTGGTGCACGTGCGCCGCAACGGCCGGCACCGCATGTACCGGACCAACGCCGAGGCCATCCGCCCCCTCCACGAGTGGACCGGCTCCTTCGAGCGCCACTGGCGGCACCAGTTGAACCGCATCAAGGAGCGCGCAGAAGAACAGATGCGCAGCCGCAGCGCAGCCGGCCTCAATGCCAGCAAGGAGAAGCCATGAACCCGACCACCGCACTCGCCGTGGAAGGCCTTTCGCTCCTGGTGGAGCAGGAGATCCGCGTGAACGCCCCGCTCGAAGTCACCTTCGACGCCCTGCTCGAGCAGCTCGGCCCCTTGAACGAGAGGCCCGACGGCTCGCCCATGCCGTTCAAGCTCGAACCCTGGCCCGGCGGGCGCTGGTTCCGCGATCTCGGCAAGAACGACGGCCATCTCTGGGCCCATGTGCAGGCCATCAAGCGCCCAGTATTGCTCGAGTTCGCCGGACCCCTTTTCATGTCGCACCCGGTCGAGAATAATGTCCAGTACCGGCTGAGCGAAGACGGCGCCGGCACGCTCATCAAATTCCGCCATTCCGCCTTCGGCCTGGTTCAGGAGGACCACCGCAAGGGCGTCGTCTCCGGTTGGGCCCATATGCTCGAGCAGGCGCGCAAGCGCGCCGAGTCTTCGCGCTGACGCGTGCGCAGGCACTTAAATTTTGTCTGTGTACCGAAGGAGAACCTCATGCCCGCAATTCAATCCCCCCTTCAATCCGCCTCCTCCATCGCCGATACCCTGCTCGCCGAGTTCGAGATCCAGGCGCCGGTTACGCGTAAATTCCTCGAACGCCTGCCCGAGGACAAGCTCGCCTGGAAGCCGCATGAAAAATCCCTGACCGCCGGACAGCTGGCTTTGCACATCGCCCTCGTGCCCGGCAGCATTGTCCGCCTCGTCGCCGACAACCCCAGGCAGGCGCGGGGCAAATTCGACTTCCCTCAGCCCGCCGCGCGCCGGGAGATCTTCGAGACCTTCGACCGGAGCATTGCCGCCGTCCGCAGCGCGCTGCCCGGTTACGACGACGAAGCCATGAACGAGTCCTGGCGCCTGATGGCCGGAGACAGGGAGCTCTTCTCCGCACCGCGCGCCGCC
>JASHUF010000528.1 GCA_030040175.1 Acidobacteriaceae bacterium | reverse complement strand
CCACCCCAGCGACGAAGACCTGTCGCTGGGGGCCCCGGGAAGCCGGGCCCTTTTACAAAGCCATGGATGCAACCAGTTCTAGTTTAGTACGCCTGTTACGCATCCGCGGGTTGGCGCCGGAGGCAGCCGTGGCGTCCTTCGGCGGGCCAACGCGGCCGGAAGGCATTATCGTATGGACTATGCAAAGGGAGTACCCTCCGGCGCCGCTCGTGGGCGTGGGCGCTGTGGTGGTCGATAAGGGCCGGGTGCTGCTGGTGCGGCGCGGGCGCGAGCCGCTCAAGGGCCGCTGGACGCTGCCCGGAGGCGCGCTCGAACTGGGAGAATCGGTCACCGCGGCGGTGGTGCGGGAAGTGCGGGAAGAGACGGGGCTCACGGTGGAACCGGTGGAGCTGGTCGAGCTGGTGGACCGGATTCATCGCGAGGGGAACCGCATTCGCTATCACTATGTGATCGCCGATTATCTGTGCCGCGTGACCGGCGGTGAACTGCGTGCGGGCTCCGATGCGGATGAGGCGCGCTGGGTGGAGCACGCGGAATGGAACAGCCACAGCGCGCTGGCGCTCGATCCTGTGACCGTGCGCGTGATGGAGACCGGCTGGCGGCGCGCGCAAACGCTCGAGGGGCGCGAGCAGGAGGGCCGATGAGGAGAACGAGAATCGTTCTCAGAATCGTTCTCTGGGGGCTGGCGGCGCTGGTGGTGGCCGCGGGAATCGGCTTCCTGCTCCGGCCGGTCAGCTATTTCGATGGGGCCATGTACCTGCGCGAAGCTTTGACTGGAGTGAGGAGCCGCACGGTCCAGGTGCACGGATTTCGCGTTCATTATCTGGAAGTGGGTCCGCCCGGCGGAAGGCCGGTGGTGCTGATTCACGGACTGGGCGGGCGCGCCGAAGACTGGCGGAATCTGGCGCCGTATCTTGCCCGTGCCGGCTATTGCGTCTACATGCCTGACCTGCTCGGCTATGGGCGCAGCGGGCTTCCGGCAAATTTCTCCTATTCCGTCAGCGACGAAGCAGAGATCGTGATCGGCTTTCTCGATGCCCTCGGACTGAAGCAGGTGGACCTGGGCGGATGGTCGATGGGCGGATGGATCGTGCAGCTTGTGGCCGCAGAAGTTCCCGGCCGCGTTTCGCGGCTTATGCTGTTCGATTCGGCAGGCCTGCATGTGGTCCCGGACTGGGATACGCGGCTGTTCACGCCGAAGACCGCGATCCAGCTCGACGAGCTCGAGTCGCTGCTGACACCGCATCCGCATCCGATTCCAGGCTTCGTGGCTGCGGATATCCTGCGCATCTCCGGGCGCACCGGATGGGTGGTCGACCGGGCCATGGCCTCCATGCTCACGGGAGAGAATGTGACCGACGGTCTCCTGCCGAAATTCAAAATGCCTCTCCTGATCGTTTGGGGAGAACGGGACACACTCCTGCCCGTCGCACAGGGGCAAACCATGCACCGCCTGGCGCCCCGATCGGAGCTCGAAGTCGCGGCCGGGTGCGGCCACCTGGCCCCGCTCGAGTGCGCTCCCCGGGTTGGACCGTGGGTGGTGACTTTTGTCGAGCAATAAATTGCGATCCGGAGCGGCAGCCGGGCCGCACCCTCGATCTCGCCTGCACTCAGCGCGTGGCTTCGAAGAGGAACCAGGCGCGGCGTTCCGCTTCGTCGATCCACACCTCGATCATGCTGGTGGTGGCGTAGTCGTTGGCCCGGCTTGCGACTTCGTGGGCGGCGCGCAGGCTTTCGACCAGCGCGCGGTTGTCCGCATGCAATTCGAGAAGCATGTCGCGCGCGGACACAAACTCCTGGTCGTTGTCGGGCATGCGCTGCAGGCGCGCGATGTGGCCGATGGAGCGCAGGGTTGTTCCGCCGATCTTGCGCACGCGCTCGGCAATGTCGTCGGTGATCTTGAAGATCTGGTCTCCATGCTCGTCGAGCAGCAGATGATAATCGCGGAAATGCGGACCGCTCATGTGCCAGTGGAAGTTCTTGGTTTTGAGATAAAGAGCGAACACGTCGGCCAGCAGCGTATTGAGCACGCTCGAAAGGTCTCTGACCTGGTCCGGGGCGAAACCATCCGGGTTGTTGACTTTGGCGGCTTTGGATTCCTGGCTGGTGTGTGTGGACATGGCAATCTCCTCAGGCAAAGTCCGTAGCCTTGCGATTTTACTCCCCAGAGCCTTGGATGCCGAAGTTCTGTTCGGGTTTCCGCGGAAATGCGCGGGCGGGCTGCCGGTGCGGGATTGGCTCCACTGCCGCTGATCTCAAACCTTGACCGCGGGATCCGTGGCATAGTGGAGGAGCACGGCGACGGCGCAGCTGGTCAGGCGCGTTTCCGCCGAATCGGCGCGGCTGGTGAGAATCGTGGGCACGCGCGCGCCGAGCACAATCCCGGCCAGTTGCGCGCCGCCCAGGTACTCGAGCTGCTTGGCCAGCATGTTGCCGCTCTCGAGATCGGGCACCACGAGGATGTCGGCCTGGCCGGTGACCGGCGAAACCAGCTTCTTGATGGCCGCGGCCTTCTGGCTCACGGCGGTGTCGAAGGCCAGGGGGCCGTCGAGGATGCCGCCTGTAATTTGCCCGCGCTCGGCCATCTTGCACAGCGCGGCAGCATCCAGCGTGGACTTGATCTTGGGATTGACGGTCTCAATGGCCGAGAGCAGGGCGACCTTGGGCTCCGCGATTCCCAGCGCGTGCGCGAGATCGATGGCGTTCTGCACGATGTGCACCTTGTCTTCGAGCTCGGGCGTGATGTTGATGGCCGCGTCGGTGATGAGCAGGGTGCGCGCGTAGGCAGGCGTATCCATGATGAAGACGTGGGAGATGCGGCGCGCGGTGCGCAGGCCAGTATCGCGCTGCATGGCTGCCTTCATCAGCTCGTCGGTGTGCAGGCTGCCCTTCATCATGGCCTGGGCGTTGCCCGCGCGGCAGATGGCCACGGCCAGTTCGGCTGCTGTCTCTTCCGAATCCGCGTGGACAACGGGAAAGTCTTCAATGGCGACCGCGAGTTTGCGGGCCAGAGCCTTCATGGCATCCAGCGGTCCAACCAGCGTGGGTTCAATGAGCCCGGCCGCCGCTGCTTCCACGGCCCCGCGCAGAGCCACGTCCGTCATCGGCCACACCACGATGGTGGTAATCGCGGGCAGGTTTTTGCAGCGCTCAAGGAACTGGTGAAAGACGTGGTAATCGGCGGGATGGCCGACCAGCGGGTCGACGGCAACGGCTTCAGCCAGGGTGGCCAGATCGCTCATGGGCTTTCCTCCGGGCTGCGCCGCGTTCGATCGCGCAGCCCTGTCTCCTTATTCTGGTCTGCCTGGCTGCGAACGGGTGTGCTCTGGATCACACTTCCGGCACACCCCTCGCTCTTTCGGTATCGCGCAGCGGCCCCCGGCCTGATTTGGAAATGCATGAAAACGGGTAGAATGGGCCTGTTCAGCGAAGGGGCGGCGAAATGAAGACTTATCGCATCGCACTGGTGCCGGGCGACGGCATCGGCAAGGAAGTGGTGCCGGCGGGACGGCGCGTGCTGGAGACGGTGGCCGAAGTGGAAAGCGATTGCGCCTTTGCCTTCGAAGAATTCCCCTGGGGCGCCGATTTCTATCGGCGGCACGGCGTCATGATGCCGGACGATGGCCTGGAAGCGTTCAAAGCAAAGCACGCCATCCTGTTCGGATCCGCGGGCGATCCTGCGATTCCCGACCACGTGACGCTCTGGGGATTGCGCCTTAAAATCTGCCAGGGACTCGACCAGTACGCCAACGTGCGGCCGGCGCGGATTTTGCCGGGCATCGACGCGCCGCTCAAGCGCTGCCGCGCGGAAGACCTGGACTGGATCATCGTGCGCGAGAACACAGAAGGTGAATACTCCGGCGCCGGGGGCCGCGTGCATACGGGATTCCCGACCGAGGTCGCAACCGAGGTCGCCATCCTGACGCGCGCGGGCGTGGAGCGGATTCAACGATACGCCTTCCGCTTGGCCGCGTCGCGCCCGCGCAAGCGCCTGACGGTTGTAACCAAGAGCAACGCCCAGCGCCACGCCATGGTGATGTGGGACGAGATTGCGCGCGAGGTTGCGCGGGATTTTCCCGATGTGGCGTGGGACAAGGAGATGGTGGACGCCATGACCGCGCGCATGGTGAACCGGCCCGCTTCGCTCGACACCATTGTGGCCACCAATCTCCACGCGGACATTTTGAGCGATTTGGCCGCAGCCCTCGCCGGCAGCCTGGGCATAGGACCGACGGCGAACATCAATCCGGAGCGCGTGTATCCCTCCATGTTCGAGCCCATTCACGGCTCGGCCTTCGACATCATGGGTAAGGGCATCGCCAACCCCATCGGGACTTTCTGGTCCGCGGTGCTGATGCTCGAGCACCTGGGCGAGGCGGAGGCTGCGCGCCGTGTGATGCGCGCGATCGAGCAGGTCACGGCGAATCCGAGGCTGCACACGCGCGACCTGGGCGGGCCGGCGACGACCGGCGAAGTCACCGATGCGGTTTGCGCGCAGATGCGAGCGGCGGCGAAGAGCCCGCTGACGGCGGCCTGAAGGCGGCAGCAGCTTATCGGCACGACTCAAGCCGTGCCCTTTCAAAACACCATTGATGCAACCAGTTCTCGCGTGATGAACGGGATTCTTGAGTTTCTACCCGAGCAATGAAGCTCTTCCGACGGCGACGCCTTTCCCGAACCCCGCGTCAACTGCTATGCTGAGACGCTTAAAAGAAAACCGATTTAGGACGCAGGAGACAGCGGCATGTGGTTCCTGGGCATGGACGTGGGCACGGGCGGAACGAGGGCGGTGGTAGTTGACGGCGCGGGCAAGCTGATCGCCGGCGCGTCGCGCGAGCATGCACCCTTTCGCGCCGAGCATCCGGGGTGGGCAGAGCAGGACCCCGAAGACTGGTGGCGCGCCGGGCAGGAAGCCATTCGCATGGCGCTCGCCCGCGCGCCGGAGCCGCGTCAGCCAATTGCCGCTCTCGCGCTCACCGGGCAGATGCATGGCGCCGTGATGCTCGATGAAAACGGCGCGGTGCTGCGGCCGGCGCTCATCTGGTGCGACACGCGCACGCAGCCCGAGTGCGACTGGCTCACGGAGAAGATCGGCTACGCTAGGCTGATCGAGCTCACCTGCAACCCTGCGCTGCCGAACTTCACCTTGACCAAGCTGCTGTGGGTGAAGACGCACCAGCCGGAGATCTTCGCCAAGATTCGCCACGTGATGTGCCCCAAGGATTATGTGCGCTACCGGCTCACGGGCGAGTTTGCCATCGATGTGCAGGAGGCCTCGGGTACATTGCTGCTCGACGTGACGCACCGGCGCTGGTCGCGCGAAGTGGCCGCAGTGGCGGGGATCGACGAGAGCTGGCTGCCGCGCGTCTTTGAGTCGCCGGAGATTTGCGCGCGCATCAGCGAGCCGGCCGCGGCGCTTACCGGATTGAAGGCGGGCACGCCGGTGGCCGCGGGCGCTGGCGACCAGGGCGCGGGCGCGGTGGGCATGGGCATTCTCGAGCCGGGCAGCGTGTCGGCCACGATCGGGACCTCGGGCGTGGTGTTCGCGGCCACGGCCGAGCCGACCAAGGATCCCAAAGGGCGGATGCACACCTTCTGCCATGCGGTGCCGGGGCGCTGGCACGTGATGGGCGTGACGCAGAGCGCGGGTCTGAGCCTGAACTGGCTGCGCGCAACTTTTTTCCCCAGCCAAAGCTATGACGCGCTGAGCGAGGCCGCGGCGAAAGTTCCGGCGGGCAGCGATGGGCTGGAGTGGGCGCCGTATCTGCTCGGCGAGCGCACGCCGCACCTCGATCCGGAGGTGCGCGCGGGGTTTGTGCGCATCGGCGTGGAGCACACGGCGGCGCATTTTGTGCGCGCCGTTCTCGAAGGCGTGGCCTACTCGCTCGAAGATACGTTTGCGCTGTTCCGGGAGCTGGGCATTCCCGTGAGCGGCATCCGGCTGGGCGGCGGCGGCGCGCGCGGCGCGTTGTGGCGGAGGATTCAGGCCGGCGTTTACGGGCACACCGTGGAGGTGTTGATGGCCGAGGAGGGCGGCGCGTTTGGCTGCGCACTGATGGCCGGCGTGGGCGCGGAGCACTGGAAGAATCTCGATGAGGCCTGCGCGCAAGCCATCCAGGTGGCGCAGAGGATTGCGCCCGATCCCGCGGACCGGACGGCGTACGCGGCC
>JASHUF010000527.1 GCA_030040175.1 Acidobacteriaceae bacterium | reverse complement strand
CTTGCCCCTCGTGGCCCAGCACCACCATGCGGCCAAGACGGCAGCACCGGCCGCCTTGACCGATCAGCAGTTCATTGACATGGCTGCCCAGACCGATATGCTCGAAGCCCATCTGGGACAAATGGCCGCCGATCAGGCTGCCCGCCAGGGTGTAACGGACTACGCGCAGATGCTGGTTACCGATCACACCGCCGATTACCAGCAGCTCAACGCGCTGGCTGCGAAGGACAACTTCACCGTGCCCAAGGGGCTCGACGCCGAGCATTGGAAGATGGTCGTACCTTTTGAAAGGCTGAAGGGCGCAGCCTTCGACGCCCGCTACGCGCGCACCATGATCGAGGGTCACACCCGGGCCATCGCCGTCTACACCAGGGAAGCTGCAGATGCGCAGAACCCCGATGTGAAATCCTATGCGAGCGCCACGCTGCCCACTCTCCAGAAGCACCTCGACGGCGCCAAGGATCTGCTCAAGAAGAAATAGCGGAGAGGCGGAAAGCGCGAATTCCCGGCTCTCCACTGAACGCAAGAGCATTTTCGGAATACACGTAGACTTCTTAAGAGCGTTGCAAGGCGGCTTTTTCTTCCACCCCAGCGACGAGGACCTGTCGCTGGGGGCCCCGGCTTCCACCCCAGCGACCAAGACCTGTCGCTGGGGGCCCCGCTTCCACCCCAGCGACCAAGATCTGTCGCTGGGGGCCCCGGCTCGAGGGAAAAGCCACTTGAGTGCGTGCTTTCGCACTACAGCAACTCCGAAAATGCTATAGAGTGGGTGTTCTCCTCTTGCGACATTCTTAGCGGATCTACGCGTGCTTCGCGCCAATGCCGTTGCCCAGCGTGGGATCGTCGGGCAGAAAGATCTGGAACACCGTCCCCGGCGACCGGCCCGGAAGGCGCGGGTCCGCGGTGCGGCTGCGCACGTGCACAAGACCGCGGTGTTTCATCAGGATTTCGTGGCTCACCCACAGCCCCAATCCCGTTCCGGTCTCGTCTTTAGTGGTAAAGAAAGCCTCGAAGATGCGCTCCCGCACCTCCGGCTCCATCCCCGCACCGGTGTCGGCCACGGCAAAGCGCACGCCTTTTTCCGCGGGGTTCTTCCAGTTGTGCGAGCGGCGCGCGCGCACCAGCAGCCGTGCCCCGTCGCTGGTGGCGTCAATGGAGTTGCCCACGAGATTCGCAAATACCTGCCGGATCTCGCCGGCAAAGCAGAAAATATCCATGTCCGGCACGTAATCCCGCTCCACGCGCAGGTTGAGCGCGTTCAACCGGCTCTGGTAGAGCGAGAGCACGCTGTCGAGCAGATCGGCCATCGTGGCCCGCGCGGGCAGCGTGGACTGGCGATAGAAGCGCAGCGTCTGCTGCGTAATCTCGGCGATGCGGCGCACCTCGTACTCGGCCATGGTGGCGTAATTGCGCGCCGTTTCAGAGAGATCGCTGTAGTTGCGCAGCAGGAAGAGCAGGTTGGTGATGGCCTCCAGGGGATTGTTGATCTCATGCGCAATGGAAGCCGCCAGCCTCCCGGTCACGGCCAGTTTTTCGCTCTTGCGCAGCGCCTCTTCACTGCGCTTGCGCTCGCTCGCGTCCAGCACGATCACTCCCACCCAGCGCACCTGCTGCGGCGTGGTCCGCACCGGATAGGCGCTCGCCAGCCACGTCCACGCGCCCCCGTGCCGCGACGCCGCAGAGATGGCGTGTTCTCCGGTCAGCTCCAGGTTGCGCACCGGCTGCTCGGTCGCGAACACCCTGCGTACAACGTCTTCGATCTCGCCCGCCGCCGGCTGCGGCAGCAGTTCGGCCGGAGTCCGTCCCAGGTGCCGGCTCAGCGGCACGCCGGTCAGGCCGGCGAAAACCTGATTCACGCGCACAAAACGGAAGCTCTTGTCGAGGAACGCCAGGCCGATGGGCGCGTTGGCCAGCATGGAGTCCAGCAGCGAAAGCGTATCGCTCAACCCCGCCCTCTGCTCCGCCAGCGACGCCACCATGCTGTTGAAGGTCTCGATCAGGTCGCCGATCTCGTTGTGCACGGTCACCGGCAGCGGGAAGCTGCCGCTGTTTTCAAGCGACGCCGTCAACTCTCCCGCGCCGCGGTGCAGCGCCGCCAGCGGCTGCGCGATCGACCGGCCCATCAGAACCACCAGCACCGCCGAGGCCCCGATCCAGATGATTCCGAAGATGGCCGTGTCGCGCAGCAGCGACATCAGGTTTTCGTGCGACCAGCCCCCGTCAAACCGCACCCAGGCAATACCGCGCAGCACCTTGCCGGTGTAGATGCCCTGCGCACACTCCAATTGCCCGCCCTCCGCGGTAATGCAGTGCGACGCACTCCCGCTCACCCGGGCAAGCTGCGACCTCTCCCGGGGCGAGAGGACGTCCGCGCCCTTGCTTACATACAGCACCGTCCCCGCGGGATCGGTCACTTTGGCCTGTGCCACAGTGGGCGCCTCGCTCATCATCGTGACGGAGAGTCCCACCCAGCTCGGCCGGTTTTCGATCAGCGCCTCGGCCGACTCCATTGCCAGCGACGACGCCTCGTACTCGAGGCGCCGATGCGCCCGCTCTGCGGTCTCTTTCATTTGCTGCCGCACCAGCAGCAGCGCAAACAGACCGATGGACAGGCTTTCCAGCAGCAGAAGTCCGGCGAGCATCTGCCAGCGAATCGATCGCGGCCACCAGCGCAGGCGCAAGAAAAAATCCTCCAGGAATGTCCGGGCCCGGTATCTGTTCTGGCGCAACCGCATCCCGCTCTCGCGCCGAAGCGCCTTCGTAGCGGAGATGGCAGCGCCTCGCTCGCGCTTCGGTACCCCGATGGGCGCGCTCGACCGGCGCTTCAGGTTGGCCCCAAGGATAAGAAATGCATGAGGACGTCGGTAGATTCGGCCGGTGCACCGTGGCCGGGCCCCTCAACCTTCGTTTGGACGGCGTCTGGCGCCGCCCGTCGGCTCCGATTGCAACTTCACCGCACGCCTTGCGGCTTCAGTTTCCCGGCCAGGGCCGCGGCGATCTGCCTCCCGTGAAAGCGGCCGTTCTCAATGAAAATCTCGTTCGTCCGCTCGCCGGCCACGATCACGCCGGCAAGATAAACGCCGGCAACATTGCTTTCCAGCGTCTCTTTCTGGCAGGCCGGCAGCCGGTCGACCCCGGCGCAGGTCACGCCCAACCGTTCGAGGAAATCGAAATCCGGATGGTAGCCGGTGAGAGCGAAGACAAAATCGTTGCCCAGAGTCTTCAGACCCTGCGGAGTTTCCACGAGCACTGCGTCCGGCGTAATCTCCGTGACCCGCGACTCGAACAGCGCCTGAATCTCGCCGTTCTTGATACGGTTCTCGATATCGGGCTTGATCCAGTATTTCACATGCCGGTGCATGCCTGCCCCGCGATGAATCAGCGTCACCCGCGCCCCGTGCCGCCAAAGCTCCAGCGCCGCAATGGCCGCCGAGTTCTTTCCTCCGATCACCGCCACGTCCAGCCCCGAGTAGGGATGCGGATCGTCGTAATAATGATGAACCTTGCTCAGCTCCTCGCCGGGAATGTTCATCAGGTTGGGCAGATCGTAGTAGCCGATGGCCACGGCCAGCTTGCGCGCCCGGAACTCCGCCGGCCGGTCGAAGCGGTCGCGCGTGTGCACCCGGAAATCGCCGTCGGCCCCGGTCACGCGCTCCACCCGCCGGTACTGCCGCACGTCGAGTTTGTAATACGCGGCTACCTGCCGGTAATACTCGAGCGCCTCATTGCGCGTGGGCTTGGCGTTGGTCGAAGGGAAGGGAATGCCGCCGATCTCGAGCAGCTCCGAG
>JASHUF010000526.1 GCA_030040175.1 Acidobacteriaceae bacterium | reverse complement strand
GACGTGGGCGTGTAATCGGTCATCACGTCGCCGGTGGGCGTGCGCACGCTGGCGAGCATCCACGGATCGAGATGCACGCCCCCGTTGGCAAACACCGTATACGCGCCCGCAATATCCAGCGGCGTTGCGGCATAGGAGCCGATTGCCAGGGAAGGCGTGCCGCGCGCGCTCTTGATCCCCGCATCGCGCCCTAGCGCCGCCACCTGATCGAAGCCCACCATGCTGGCCAGGCTGATGGTGGCATTGTTGTCCGAGCGCATCAGTGCGTAGCGCGCGGTCACGTCGCCGTAATACTCGCCCTTGTAGTTCTTGGGTGTATACAACTGGTTTCCCACGTCGTAAGTCGTCTGCGCGTCGCTGATCATCGTTACCGGCGAGAAGAGCTTCGTCTGCCCCGGCAGCATCACGCCTTCCACTGTCGTCTGGAAGGCCGCCGCATAGACGAACGGCTTGAAGGTGGAACCCGTCGGCCGCATTGCCACCGCGTGGTTCAGCTGCGACTCGCCGTAGCTGCGCCCGCCCACCAGCGCCAGCACCTGGCCCGTGTGCGGATTGAGCGCTACCAGCGCCACCTGCGGATAGACATACGGCCTGCCCAGCTTGCGGTCGCGCGCATGAATGCCGTCTACCAGCTTATCGATCTGCGGCATCGAGGAATCCACCGCCTCGGTCGCCAGACGCTGCAAGTCCGGATCGAGCGTGGTGTAGATCCGCAATCCCTCGCGGTTGAAGTCGCGGTCGCCCAGCTTCTGCACCAGCTGGTCGCGCACCAGATCCACAAAATACGGCGCCTCGCTTGCATCCACGCTGGCCGGCGCCAGATGCAGCGGCTCCGCCTTGGCTGCCTCCGCCTGCTCCTTCGTAATCGACCCCGTCTCCACCATCGAATCCAGCACCAGGTTGCGCCGGTCGATGGCGCGGTCCGGATGCCGGAATGGATTGAGCCGGTTGGGGCTCTGAATCATCCCCGCGAGCAGCGCGCACTCGGCCAGGTTCAGTTGCCGTACATCCTTGCCGAAATAAGCCTGCGCCGCCTCGCCGAAGCCGTCGATGGAAAAGCTGCCCCGTTGCCCCAGGTTAATTTCGTTGGCGTACATCTGGAAGATCTGCTGCTTGGTGAAGCGGTGCTCCAGTTGAAAGGTGATGGCAATCTCGGCAATCTTGCGCATGACGCGCCGCTCCGGTGAGAGGAAGAATCCCCGCGCCAGCTGCATGGTCAGCGTCGATCCCCCCTCGACAAAGCGGTGCCCCGGCGTCAGATCGTTGCGCAGCGCGCCCAGCAGGCGGATGTAATCCACGCCGCTGTGCTCAAAGAAGCGCCGGTCCTCGATGGCCACCACCGCGTTCACCAGGTTCGGCGGAATCTCGTCGTAGGTGAGCAGGCGCCGCTTGATGCGGTTCTGGCTCTCGCTCAGGCCCGTGATCAGCAGCGGTTCCAGCTCGTAGCTCGCCAGCTCCTGGCCCTGTGCATCCGTAATCGAATCCACTTCGCCTTGGTCCACATGGATGGTCGCGCTGTCCGGGGCGTGATACGATTGCGGCCCCGGTTTCACCGTGATCTGCTGCGCGCTTTGGCTGAAGGTTCCCAGGGGCGACGCCTGCGACGCGCCATCGGTCGTGTACCCGGCCGCGCGCAGCTCATTCGCGATCAGCTTGATCGAGAGCTTCTGCCCGGGGCGCACCTCGCGCGGCGCGGCGTAAATCTTCGCCGTGTCGGCAAAGATCGGCTGGCTCAGCCGCGCATCCACAATGGAGTGGTACTTCACGTAGTAATAGCCGAAGACCGTGAAGCCCGCGAGCGCGCACAGGGCGAAGGCCGCGGCCACGCCCAGCGCCGCCAGCGTCCACACCGGGTGTTTTCCTCCGGGCATCGCGAATCGGATCTTCAGCGCCATTCCTGTTTCCTCAAGACAGCCTCTAGCTACTAGCTTCTAGCCGCTAGCTCTTCTTGCCCTGTTGCGCCTCGATCTTCCCAGGAAGCTTGATCCCTTCCGTGCGGGAAGCTGAAGGCTAGAAGCTAGAAGCTAGAAGCTGCTCCTCCACCACCAGCATCTTCAACACCGCGGCAACCTCGCCCAGCGCCACATCTTCACTGTACGCGCGCGCCCGCGTCACCAACTCCACTTTCCCCTCTGCCGCCTTCTTCCCAACATTGATGCGGTAGGGAATCCCGATGAGGTCCGCGTCCTTGAATTTGACGCCTGCGCGCTCGTCCCGGTCATCGAGCAGCACATCCAGCCCCGCGGATTCGAGCTCCCGGGCGAGCTTTTCGCCGGTTTCCCTGAGCGCCGCATCCGCAACATTGGTGACGGTCACCACCACGGTGAAGGGTGCAATCGAAGCCGGCAGCCAGAACCCGTTGGCGTCGTTCGACTGCTCGATGGCTGCCGTGAGGATGCGCTCGATCCCGATCCCGTAGCAGCCCATGATGGGCGTCACCTCCTTGCCGTTTTCGTCCAGCACCCGCGCGCCCATCGATTTCGTATATTTGTCGCCGAGCTTGAAGATGTGGCCCACCTCGACCGCCCGGCCCACAACCAGCTTGCCGCTGCAGCCATCCGCATTCTTCTCCGATGTCGGGCAGCTCTCGCCCTCGTTCACGCTGCGGATGTCGGCCATGAGCGTCCAGCCGAAGTCGCGCCCCGGCGCCACGTTGCGCAGGTGATAGTCCAGCTTGTTGGCGCCGCACACCATGTTCCTGCGTCCTTCGAGCGCTTTATCGACCACGACGGTCAAACCGTCCCCGAGCAGTTGCGCGTCCGGTTTCAGGCCCACCGGACCC
>JASHUF010000525.1 GCA_030040175.1 Acidobacteriaceae bacterium | reverse complement strand
CGCGTTCTTCAAACCATCCGTCGAAGTCGGCCGCGGTGATCTGGTTGGGCCGGGAGAGCAGCGGGTTCGATGGATCAAGGAGCTTCACCGGCGCCCGCTCATCCACGACGCGCTCCGCCGTGCGCCCCATCGATAAAGGCAGCGGTGCGGGAAAGTTGCCGCTCTGGTACTGCACGACCAGCGTACCGCCCTGCCTGACGAACTCCTCGAGCCGCGGCTCTGCCTGCGCCAGTGCGGGACGCGCGGAGTAGGCGCGGATGCCGACGACGAGAACATTCCACTGGGAGAGATCGCCGCCGGCAAGCTCGTCGTCGGAGAGAAGATGCGGCTCGACGCCGAGGGCCGCGATGGCATCGGGCACCGTGTCGCCGGTTCCCATGATGTAGCCGATGCGCAGGCCGGGGGCGAGTTTTACGTCGAGCTTGCGCGTGCGCAGCGTAGCGGGCGCGTACTGGTTGTAGGGCCGCAGGCCGGGATAACTCACGTTATGCCAGCCGACGGAGTAGTCGTGCCCGCCGGCATGCGCGATGGCGCGAATGGCATAGGCGCCGGGGCCGACGTCGGGCGCTCTGACGGAAAAGACCAGCGGCATGGAATCGCCGGCGGTGGTGAAGTGGAAAGAGCGTTCGGCGGGATCGGAGCGCCAGCCCTGCGGAAGCTCGAGCGTCACGGTCCCTTCGGCCGCGTCCTGCGCGTGAATCGTCACGTTGACCGGCAGCGCCGAACCCCACCCCGCGGGCGAAGACCTGCCCGTGGAGACCACGGAACCATCGAGGGGAAGAATGCGCGCCTGCGGCTGAACGCTTACACCGATCTTCGGCGTGACCACCAGCGGCTCGTAGACTCCGCCAACCCCCGCGACGCGCTCCAGCGTCTGCACCACCTCGCCCAGGCGGATGGGCACGCCGTCGAAGGTGAACTCGACCCAGGCGGCGAGCGGATACGGCGCGAACGATCTCTCCCGCCACGCCTCGTTGGCGATGTCGTAATACGGCTGCTCGGTGGTGGGCCTCGTGAAAAAAGGCTGCGTAGGCTCCGCATCGCCGGGCACACGGAGATGGAAGACGGCGTCGGTCACGCTCCCCGTTCCCTGCGCGGGAGAAGGCTCGCCCTGCGTCCACGGCTCGCTCGTCCCGGTCTCGAACCACGTCTTCAGCACCTGGGCCCGGTCGGCGGCGCTGTAGGCGTGCACGCGCACGGCGAACTCCTCGCCCGGCGCAACGCTGCGCGGCGTTTCGTCGGCCGTGCCGCCGCGGCCTAAGCCGCCGAACTGGCCGCCGCCGGAGCGCGTGACGAAGGCAATCATGTCGAGCCCGAGCAGATCGGCGAGCGCACGCTGGAACTGATCGATTTTCGCGCCCAGCTCGAGCTTGAGGCCGGCCTTGGCCTCGGCATCGAGATCGCTCGTCTGCACGTGCGCATAGAGATCGAGGGTTTCGCGGTAGATGGGCACGAGCCTGCGCGCTGCGTTTTCGTCGGATTCGCCTGCGTGGCAGCCGCGCTGGAAGCCCTCGAAGTCCGCCTCGATCGCATGCAGCGCATCGCTCAGCCACGGCGGCGGCATGCCGGGCACCAGATGGACGAGACCGTCGAGGCCGGTATCGATGTGCACCTTGGGATTCTCGAAGAGACTGGCGTCGTCCGCGCTTGCACTGGCACCTGCCTGCGCAGCGGGCGCGACGGCCCACAGATGGTAGTCAGACAAATCGGGCCCGCTGAGCGCAGGGCTTGCGCCGCCGTACTGCGACTTCTGCTCGCCCCACCCCTCGCGGGCCATCTGCACATAGGTGCGGCCCAGCACCGGATCCCAGTTGCCGACGGGCAGCGATGCGTCGGTCGAAAGACTGGTGGTCCACTCGCCGGTCACATAGTTGTGAAATCGCGCCGGCGCCCATTTGCCGGTCGCGTAATCGAAGATGCCCTTGTCCGTGACCGGCGCAAACGGCGTTCGCGCGT
Source organism: Acidobacteriaceae bacterium (assembly GCA_030040175.1). GTDB lineage: Bacteria > Acidobacteriota > Terriglobia > Terriglobales > Acidobacteriaceae > Telmatobacter. The sequence continues at coordinate 614 of JASHUF010000525.1, read as the reverse complement.
AGACGGCGAGCGGCTGCCACGGTTGCAGGCCGTCCTTGAGCTGCTCGGGGAACACATGCGGATCGCCCGCAACTTTGAAAGCCTCCTGCGCGATCTCGCCGGAGACCTGATGCTGGCCGTGGCCGTCAGAGACGCCGCCGACAAAGGTGGAAACGATCACCTGCGGCCGCACCCTGCGCACGGCCAGCACGGCGTCATAGAGCACGCGGTCGTGGCCCCACTGCTCGAACGACTCCTGCTGTGTCTTCGAGAACCCGAAGTCGGCCTCCGTGCCCCAGAGCTGCGCGGCGCCGTAGTATTCGTCGGCCTTGAGCAGCTCGTTGGTGCGGATCAAGCCCAGCGCGTCGTATTCCTCAGCCGACATCGCGTTCTGGCCGCCTTCACCGCGCGTGAAGGTGAGCAGCGTGGCGCGCACGCCCAGCCCGCGCGTGAGATACGTGAGCAGCGCACCGTCTTCGTCGTCGGGATGGGGCACGATCATAAGTACGCTCGCGGTGGTGCCCAGCCGCTTGAGGGTCTGCTCGAGATCGGCCCCGCCGCGGTCTTCCGGCAGCGGCAACGCTTCCACCTGCGGCTCGGGCAGCGGCACCTGCGCCAGCTCGCTCTCCGCAGCG
>JASHUF010000524.1 GCA_030040175.1 Acidobacteriaceae bacterium | reverse complement strand
GCCATGGTTTTAGTTTACCTGTTGCGCGGATTGCCGGGGTGGTGGTGCAGGGAACGAGGACTGAGGGACTAAGGGACTGAGGGACTAAGGGATTAGGGGACTGGGGGAGCGAGAGGACTTCGGGATTTGCAGAGTTTTTACGAGAATTTACGAGATTTGCAGGGCGGTCAAATTTGCAAGCCGCTCATTGTGAATGGGTTAGGTGAAATTTCGGCGGTTTGCGGGGGGGGAGGGGGGTGGTCGATCTGCGGCGTTCCTGCCGCATCCTTTCTGAGTTGATTGTGCTCTTGGTCGGCGTAATTTTGCGCAACGGTGGATTTCGGCCGTCCCTGCGGGACGGGGCGCGCGGGGCTACAACTGCAGGTCCTTCGACTCCCTCCCGCTTCCCCTTCGGTACCCTCAGGGTCAGCGTCCGGCCGCTCAGGATGATCAACCCTCTATTTTCCGCCTGCCCATAGGTCGATACAGCCTAACGCCGGTCGGAGATGGTCCACTCGCCGTTTTTGCGCGTGAAGATGAAGCGGATATTGTGCGCGTACTGGACCGGCTTACCTTCCGATTCGATGGTCGAGGTCTCGGTGCAGCTCCAGTTGGCGGTGTTGCCGGAGATGGAGAGATCGGTGCCGGAGCAGCGGTCGGTGACGGTGGCGCGCGGGTTGTCCTTGAAGAAGCGCTGCCATCCTTTTACGCTCGCGGGCTCGATGCCGGAGGCCAGAAGCTGCTGCACGTCGCGGGAGGCGAGCGCGGTGTCGAAGCGGTTGAGCGCGTCCTGCACCTGAAGGGCGTCATTGACCAGCTGGCAGGCGGGCAGAGTGACCACGGCCTGCGGATCGTTGTTGTTTTCAGGACCCTGCGCACCCGCAGGCGATGCGGCGATGGCCAGCACGCCGGTTGCGGTTACGAGAGCGAGAAAGAATCGAAAAGATTTCATTTGGAGTGCCTTCATTTCCGCGCGTTCCGGTGTTCTTAAGAGCCGCGCTTTAATCTATGGCGTCTTCCCAACCGCAATGCACCCTGGAGGAGATTGTGCTGCCGCCGATCTGACGAGGAAAATACCACTTTGCTGCTACCCCTTCAGTGTGAACGGTTGCGGAAGACGCCCTAGGCCACGCCCTGGCTTTTTGCGGTGGCTGCCTGCGTTGAACTGCCGTCCCTGGGCACCGCCGACAAGGAGGAAATCGGCGGGGTGGGGCCGGGCTTAACGGGATGAAAGGAGATTGCAATTACCGAAGTGCCGTGACGGAAGTGTGAGGCGAGAACCGCGAGGCGCCTGGCGCGCGGGAGGGCGCGCGGGGAGAAATTCCCGGGGCAAAGTGCTGATTTAACGGGCAGAAACGGAAGTACGGTAAGCTGATGCCATGGCGGATACGACCTCGAGTCTGGAAAAGGCCGAGCTCTCGGCGATGCGCGGAGGAAGACCGCCGCTGCGCATTCGCGGCCTGAAGAAGGCCTTTGGCGACGTGCGCGCGGTGGATGGGCTCGATCTCGAGGTGGCGCCGGGCGAGTGCTTCGGGCTGCTGGGTCCGAACGGTGCGGGCAAGACGACGACGATTGAAATCTGCGAAGGGCTGACGGAGCCGGACGCGGGCGCGGTGGAGCTGCTGGGGCGGAACTGGAAGACGGGCGCAAAGGAGTTGCGGCAGAGGATCGGAGTTCAACTGCAGGAGACGCAGTTCCCGGAGAAGATGACCGTGGAAGAGGCGCTGCGGCTCTTCCGCAGTTTTTACCGGCAGGGAATTTCGGTGGATGAGTCGGTGCGGCTGGCGCAGCTCGAAGAGAAACGCACGGCGCGGATCGGGACCTTGAGCGGCGGGCAGAAGCAGCGGCTGGCCATGGCGACGGCACTGGTGGGCGATCCCGAGCTTTTGTTTCTCGACGAGCCGACGACGGGGCTCGATCCGCAGGCGCGGCGGCATTTGTGGGACCTGGTGGACGGGCTGAAGAGCGCGGGGCGGACGATCATTCTGACCACGCATTACATGGATGAGGCGGAGCGGCTGTGCGACCGCGTGGCGATCATGGATCACGGCAAGGTGATTGCGCTGGGCACGCCGAAGGAATTGATTGCGACCGTGGGCGGCGAGGACATTGTGGAGTTTGCGGTGTGCGCGACGAAGGACGGGCAGCTGTCTCAAGATGGGGCACGGATGGATGGGACGAAAGCAGGTCCTTCGACTCGTCCGCCTTACAGCGAACTCGCTCAGGAGGACGGCGGGGAGTGCCTGCCGACGACTGTGAATGTGGAGAAACTCACGACGATTTCCGGCGTGCAGTCGCATCGTGTGAACGCGGGGGTGCACCAGCTTTCGGTGAGCGAGCTGCACACGGCGGTGCCGCGGATTTTTGCGGCGCTCGCCGAGCAGGGGCTGCACCTGAGCGAGTTCCGCACCCACTCGGCCACGCTCGAAGATGTGTTTGTGCGGCTGACGGGGAGAAATCTGCGGGATGAGTAAGAGATTTCACAGCGGGCGTGAGCTGGCTGCGGAAAAATTTGTTTGAGCGGGGATTGAATGGGAACGCGACGCAGCAGGGGCTAAAGCCCGCGCTCAATTTATGCCATTGATGGCCCGGCTCAAGCCGTGCCCTTGTTACAAGGCCTCCTTCGACAGGGCTTATTAGCGGCTTGTCAAGCCCTGGCCTTTCAAAACCGCCCTCCCGAGGAGATTGCAGGTGAGCGATGAGTAAGCTGGAGCTGAGCAGTCTTTATCAGTTGACCCGGATCCGGTTCCTGTTGACGCTGCGCGAGCCGGAGGCGATTTTCTGGATCTTTGTTTTTCCCATTCTTCTGGCGGTGGGATTGGGCATTGCCTTCCGCAACCGGCCGCCGGACATTCTGCCCGTGGGCGCGACCACGCCGGCGTTGACGCAGGCGCTCGCCGGCGACAAGGGATTGCGCGCGACGGAAATGGATGAGGCCGAGGGCGTGCACGCGCTGGCCACGGGGCAGATTCTGCTGCTGGCCGTGGCGCGGCCCATGGACGGGAATGATCGCGTGGATTATCGCTATGACGATACCAATCCCGATGCGAGAACCGCGCGGCTGCTGGCCGACCGCGCGATTCAGCTTGCCGCGGGGCAGCGCCCGGCGGTTGCGGCGGCGAACGAGCTGGTGCACGAGAGAGGCTCGCGCTACATCGACTTTGTGGTGCCGGGACTGCTGGGCATGAACCTGATGGGCTCGGCGATGTGGGGGCTGGGCTTCTCCATTGTGGAGGGGCGGCAGAAAAAGCTGCTCAAGCGCATGGTGGCTTCGCCCATGCCCAAGTGGCAGTACCTGGCCGCGTACCTGCTTTCGCGCATAGGGCTGCTAGTGGTAGAGGTGGTGGTCTTCCTTGGCTTCGCGGCCGTCGCGTTCGGCGTGCCGTTCCGCGGGCCGCTGTGGGAGCTCGCGTTCTTTTGCGTGTTGACCTCCGTGGTTTTCTCGGCGCTGGGGCTGCTGGTGGCCTCGCGCGCGCGCACCATGGAAGCGGTGAGCGGGCTGATGAACCTGGTGATGCTGCCCATGTGGATTCTGTCGGGGGTGTTCTTTTCGGCGTCGCGGTTCCCGGCCATCATTCAACCGCTGGTGCGCGCGCTGCCGCTCACCGCGGCCATCGACGCCATGCGCGGCAACATGCTGCAGGGAATGACGCTCCCGCATCTCGGCGCGCAGGCGGGGATTCTGCTGTTCTGGTTTGCGGCGCCGTTTGCGGTGGCGCTGAGAATCTTCCGGTGGAGATAGAGCAGGGATTAAGGGGCCGAGGCAGCGAGCCGGTAAAATCGAAGTCGAGATGGAACAGGGCAGGCAAGAACCGGATGCGCCGGAGAGTGTGCTCGGCGGCAGCCGCTTTGTGCGCGCGTGCCTGCGCCGGCCCGTGGACCGCACGCCGGTGTGGTTTCTGCGCCAGGCCGGGCGGTACATGGCGGAGTACCGCGAGGTAAGAAAGCACCACACGCTCGTCGAAATCTGCAAGCAGCCGGAGCTGGCCGCGGAGGTGACCATCACCGCAGCCGAAAAGCTGGGCGTGGACGCGGCCATCATCTTTGCCGATCTGCTGCTGCCGCTTGAGCCCCTGGGCCTGCCGTTTGAGTTTCAGGCGGGCGAGGGTCCGGTAGTGCATCATCCGGTGCGCACGGCCGAGGATGTGCGCGCGCTGCGCACGGATCGCGGCGCCGAGCTCGAGTACGTGGGCCGCGCGATCGAAAAAGTGGCCGCGCACTTTCGCGACCGGCTGGGCGTGATCGGGTTTTGCGGCGCGCCCTACACCCTGGCCAGCTATATGATCGAGGGCGGCGGCTCGCGCAATTACGTCGAGACCAAGCGCCTGATGTACCGCGACCCCATTGCATGGAGCAGCCTTTTGGAGAAGTTGATTGCCGTGCTGGGGGACTACTGCCGCCTGCAGGTGCAGGCGGGCGCGGACGCGATTCAAATTTTCGATAGCTGGATCGGGTCGCTGGCGCTTGCCGATTACCGCGAGTACGTTTTTGAGCCCACCAGGCGGCTGGTGCGCGCGGTGCAGCAGATGGGCGTGCCGGTGATTTACTTCGGCGTGGAGACGGCGGGCCTGCTGGAGCAGATGGCGGCGACGGGCGCCG
>JASHUF010000523.1 GCA_030040175.1 Acidobacteriaceae bacterium | reverse complement strand
TTGTTCTGGGAGCTGAGCCTGATTCCCGCCTTCTTCCTCATCAAGCTCTGGGGAGGGCCCAGGCGCGGGCCCGCGGCCACGCAGTTCTTCATTTACACCATGGCCGGCAGCGTGGCGCTCTTGCTTTCGTTTCTCGCCGTCTTTCTGTGCACGGGCACCATGGACTTTGGGATGCTCGCGGCCTGGGCTGCATCCGGAGAGCTCACCAAGGTTGTCGCCGCGCACCTGGGCGCCGTGATGCCGTGGCTCGCCATCGGCGTGCTCTTTGGCTTTGCCGTCAAGGTGCCGCTCTTTCCCTTCCACACCTGGCTGCCGGACGCCTATGCCGAAGCGCCTTCGCCGGTGACCATGCTGCTCACGGGCGCCATGTCGAAGATGGGCGTCTACGGACTGCTGCGCATCGCGCTGCCCATCTTCGGGATGCAGATTGCCCGCATGCGCACGCCGCTCTTGGTGCTGGCCGTGGCTACGGTGGTGCTGGGCGCGTGGGCCGCGGCGGCGCAGAAGGATCTCAAGCGCGTCTTCGCCTACTCGTCAGTCAACCACCTCGGCTACTGCCTGCTGGGCATTTTTGCGCTGGCGGTTCCTGCGACGACAGCGAGCGCGCCCCCATCGATTTTGGCCAGCCAGGCCGCGGCGCTCAATGGCGTGATCCTGCAGATGTTCAATCACGGCCTCACCGCGGCGGCGCTCTTCTGGTTCCTCGCCATGATCCAGATGCGCTCGGGCGGCCTGCGCGGCCTCGACGACTTCGGCGGCCTGCGCAAGCCCGCGCCCATCCTTGCCGGACTCATGGGCATCGCGCTGTTTTCTTCGCTCGGCCTTCCCGGCCTGAACGGCTTCGTGGGCGAGTTTCTCATCTTCCGCGGCGTATTTCCTTTGTCCTGGATCGGCGCAACGGTTTCCGTGCTGGGCCTGCTCCTCACCGCAGCCGTGATTCTCACCGTGATTCAAAAAGTATTTTCCGGACCGGTGCCCGAGCGCTGGCACGCATTCCCTGATCTGCACCCCAGCGAGTGGCTCGCGCTTGCGCCTGTCATCGGGCTTATGCTTCTGCTCGGCCTTGTGCCCCAGCTGGTTCTCGGCGCCGTGAATCCCACGGTCGAGAACCTGCTCGCGCACTGGAGATTTTAATGCTGGCGTACGTTATTTACATCTCGTTTGCCGGCGCGCTGGTTGAAGCGCTGCTGCCGCGAGGCAAGAATACCGCCGCGCGCTGGCTGGCGCTCGCCGTTGCCGCGGCTGGCCTCGCGCTCGCCGTTGCCGGCTTCGCTGCCGGCTGGAACCAGGGCAGGGAAGTGATCGTGGACGCGGCGTGGGTGCCTGCGATGGGCATCCATTATCTTCTGGTCGCCGACGGCATCAGCCGCGTGCTGGTTCTGCTCACCGGCATCGCCTCCGTGGCCGGCATTCTCTTCAGTTGGAACGTAGAGTTGCGCGCGAATCAGTTCTTTGCTTTCTATCTCGCGCTCATCGGCGGCGTCTACGGCGTCTTCCTGAGCGGCGATTTCTTCCTGCTCTTCGTCTTCTACGAGATCGCCATCGTTCCCAAATATTTCCTTATCGCCATCTGGGGCTCCACGCGGCGGGAGTACGGCGCCATGAAGCTCGCGCTCTACTCCTTTGCGGGCTCGGCCATGGTGCTCATCGGGCTGCTCGCCGCCTATGTTGCCTCCGGATCGCACTCCACCGCGCTCGCCGATCTCGCCCATGCCGGCCTGCCGGCGAGCTTCCAGATGTGGGTTTTTCCCCTGGTCTTCACCGGCTTCGCGATTCTTGCCGGCATGTGGCCCTTCCACACCTGGGCGCCCACGGGCCATGTAGCCGCGCCTACGGCCGCCTCCATGCTGCTTGCGGGCGTGGTGATGAAGCTCGGCGCCTACGGCTGCCTGCGCGTGGCCATCGGCGTCTTTCCCCGCGGACTCGATCCCTGGGGATTCACCTTCCTCGGCCTCGGCTCCTGGCGCGGCGTCTTCGCGCTGCTCGCCGTCATCGGCATCGTCTACGGCGCGCTGGTGGCCCTGGCGCAGTCGGACTTCAAATTCGTCATCGGCTACTCCAGCGTGAGCCACATGGGTTTTGTGCTCCTGGGCCTCATGGCGCTCAACCAGATCGGCCTTGACGGCGCGGTACTGCAGATGTTCTCGCACGGGGTGATCGCCGGCCTGCTCTTCGCCATCGTCGGCCGCATCGTCTATGACCGTACCCACACGCGCCAGTTAACGGAACTCGAATCCATGCACCTGGCGCGCCGCCTGCCTTTCGCCGCGTGGGCTTTCGTGATTGCCGGCGTCGCGTCGATGGGATTGCCCGGCTTCTCCGGCTTCGTGGCCGAGCTCCAGGTGCTCACCGGCGCGTGGAAGGCTGAGCCCTGGTGGACCATTGCCGCCGGCGTGGGCATCGTGGTGGGTGTGGCCTACACCTGGCGCGCGCTGCAAAAGGCCTTCTTCACCGACACCATCCCCGCCCCGCACGTGCTCGAGTACGAGCACACGCACAAGCTCGACCCCATCACCTGGCCCGAGCGCGCCGGTGTGGCGCTGCTCGTCCTCTCCACCGCCGTTGTCGGGCTTTATCCGCGCATTCTCCTCGACCAGATCGAGCCGGCCGTGCGCGCGCTGCTTGCGGGAGGCGTGCAATGAACTACGCCGCCCTCAACTACGCTGCGCTCTTTCGCGCCACGCTGCCCGAGACCGCGCTTGAAATCGCGGCGGTCCTGGTTCTCTTTGTCGATCTCGCCTTTCTGCGCCGGGCTACGCAGAAGCTGCGCGCTGCGGTTGCCGCATGGCTCGGCATCGCTGGATGCGTTGCGGGCATCTGGGCCGTCTATGCAGCAGGATGGTCGGGATTCAGCGCCGGCAACGACGTGCTTCTCGCTGCCGGCGGTTCGGCCGGCGTGGCCCAGGTGGCCATCCTGGTTCTCACCGCGCTCACGCTGCTGCTGCTCATCGGTTCCTCTTTCACCCGCAACCCGGGCGAGTATGTTGCCGTGGTGCTCATGGCCGCAGCCGGCGGCCTGCTCATCGCCGCCGCGGAGGATCTGCTCGTCATCTTCATCGGCCTGGAGCTGCTCTCGCTCGGCCTCTACGTCCTCACGGCCTTCGCCAAGTCATCCGGCGCGAGTGCCGAAGCTTCCATCAAGTACTACCTCTTCGGCGGCATGAGTGCGGCGTTTCTGCTCTTCGGGTTCAGTCTGCTCTACGGCCTCTCCGGCTCAACCGGCCTGCCCCGCGTGGTCTACGGCGTTGACAATGCCGTTTTTCACGGGGGCGTGCCGCTGCTTCTTGTGGCGCTGGTCATGGTGGCCGCGGGCCTCGGCTTCAAAGTGGCTGCGGTGCCGTTTCACCTGTGGGCCCCGGATGCATACGAGGGCGCACCCGCACCGGCTGCCGCGTTCATCGCCTCGGTTTCGAAAGTGGCAAGTTTCGCCCTGCTGATTTCGATCAGCTATGTGACCCTGCACTTCGTAGAGAGCTTTCAAGTCAGCCATGCTTATGCGACTTTCAAGGTCTACAACCCCGGCGAACCGCAGTCGCATAACACGCTGGGCATCGTTACCGTGTGGCCCTTCATCCTGATGGTGCTCTCCGTGGCGTCCATGGTCCTGGGCAATCTGGCCGCACTCGCGCAGACCAGCGTGCGACGCCTGTTGGCCTACTCGGCCATTGCGCACGCCGGATACATTCTGCTGGGGCTGGTCTTCTTTTCCCGTGGTCCCGCGAGCGCGCAGGCCATTCTCTACTACATCCTCACGTATGGACTCACGACCATCGGCGCCTTCGGCGTGGTCGGTGTGATCGAGCGCGCCGCGGGCTCCGATAAACTCGATTCCTTTGCGGGCCTGCACAAGCGCGCGCCTGCGCTGGCCGCGGTCACGCTGGTCCTATTTCTCTCCCTTGCCGGGATTCCCCCGCTGGTGGGCTTCTGGGCCAAGTTCAACCTGTTCGCCGCGGTGCTGGCGGTCTCGCGCAGCCCGCTTTCGATCGGCCTGGTCGCGCTGGCGATTGCCTTCAGCGCCGTCTCGCTCTACTACTATCTGCAGGTGCTCAAGCGCGCGTACGTGCTGCCCGCCCCAGACGAGACCCCGATCCACGCGCATCCGCTCACGACGCTGGTGCTCGTGGCCATTGCCGCCGCCGTTGTGTTGATGGGCTGCTTCCCGGCGCTGCTGCAATCCTGGATCGCCGGTTTCTATCCGGGGTTGAGGTAGCAAACCTCGATGATTCTGTCATCCTGAGCGAGTCCGCCCTGGCGGACGAGTCGAAGGACCTGCGGTTGCTTCTCCCGGCCCAATAAAAAGCCGCCCGAAGCACATTGCTCCAGGCAGCCCTTGCTTTCTAACCCGCTAACGCATTTTCTGAGTAGCTGTATCCCGAAGACGGAAGGCAGAGTCGACGCGACCAACAGGGAGCGGCGACCTTACGAGGAAATGAAAAGGACACAGTAACTCAGAAAATGCCGTAGCTCCGCTAACCTCGCCAGCCCCGCTAATACTTCACAATCGCCGTGAACGATTCCGGCTTGAGGCTCGCGCCGCCCACGAGCGCGCCATCGATTTCTTCCTGCGCCATGAGATTGGTGATGTTGTCCGGCTTTACGCTGCCGCCGTAGAGAATGCGCATCGCCGCGGCGACATCCGCGCCCAAGAGCTTCGTCACTTCGGCGCGAATGATCGCATGCGCGTCGGCGGCGATCTCCGGCGTGGCCGTGCGCCCCGTGCCGATGGCCCACACCGGCTCGTAGGCAATCACGATGGGCGCGGCCGCTTCCGGCGAAACGCCCGCAAACGCGCCGTTCACCTGCGTCTTCAGCACGCTTGCGGTCTTGCCCGCTTCGCGCTCTTCGAGCACCTCGCCGATGCACACGATGGGAACGACGCCGTGCTTGAGCGCGGTGTGCAGCTTCTTGTTCACGATCTCGTCGGTTTCAGCAAAATACTGCCGGCGCTCGGAGTGGCCGATGAGCGTGTGCGTGCCCCCGACGGCCCTCAGTTGGCCGATCGACGTCTCGCCCGTGTACGCGCCCTCCTCGGCAAAGTGAATGTTCTGCGCGCCCACGGCCACATTGGACCCTTCGCACGCGGGAACGACGGTTGGCAGCAGCACCGGGGATGGGAACAGCGCGATCTCATCGCGCGTGTGCCCCTTCACCAGAGGCAAAAAGGCGTCAACGAAGGTCTGCGCTTCGGCGGGCGTCTTGTACATCTTCCAGTTGGCGGCAATGAGTGCTTTGCGGGGCATTGTTCTGATTTCCTCGGATGAATAGGTAGTCGCAATTCAATTTTATGGGATCGATTTCGCAGCGCCGGGTGACGGTTGGCACATCGTGCCGCTTCCTGAAATCGCAGGATCCTGCTATCATATGACCATGGTCTGTGACCATGGGAGGAGTGCCATGAAGACCGCCACTGTCCCCGCCGGCGAGTTTAAGGCCAAGTGCCTGAAGTTACTCGAAGAAGTTTCTGAGAAACGCGAGCCGCTGGTGGTCACCAAACGGGGCAAGCCTTTGGTTAAAATAGTGCCTATCCGTGAGAACAAGACGCTCTTCGGAGCGATGAAGGGGTCGGGCGTTATCCTCGGCGATATTATCTCGCCCCTCGATGTGGAATGGGATGCGATGAAGTGAGCGCCACTGTCGCAGCTCGTGAAGATCTGCTTTTGCTCGACACGCACGTTTTGATTTGGCTGATGCTCGGCGATAGCCGGCTGGGGCCGCGCGCGAAGGCGGAAATCGCACGAGTCGGCGGCGCCGGCGATCTCCTTGTCTCTGCGATTACACCATGGGAGATCGGTGTTCTGGTGAGTAAGAAACGGGTCGACCTGCACCGCGACACGTTGGTGTGGATTCGAGAGGCCTTGGCGATGCCAGGGATTTCCCTCGTGCCTCTCGATCCGGAGATCGCAGTGGCCAGCACGCGCCTGCCGTTCGAGATGCACCCCGATCCCGCCGACCGCATTCTTGTGGCGACCGCGAGACAAACTCGCGCAACGCTCGTCAGCGCTGACCATACGCTGCTCGGCATCGCCAAAAAAAGCTGCTTCCGGGCAATGGATGCGGCGAAGTGAGTTTTCGGGATTCCGAAGGACTCTACGCCACTGCCACCCGGCGGAAAATCTCGGGCAGATCGACAAACAGAGGCGTGCCCTTCACTTCAAGGCGGGAGGCTTCGATCCACTGCGCGCCGCGGCACATGCGGCCGGTGCGCGTCTTGGGATCGACGATCCAGACCGTTTCAACGCCCATCGCGCGGTAGTCTTGCGCGCGCTCTTGAGTATCGGAGTAGGTATCTTCGGGGGAGAGAATCTCGACGACCAGCAGCGGCGGCTCGGTGAGTACTTCGGGCTGCGCACCCGCCATAAGTACGACGAGGTCCGGCACGCGAACGCGGTCGCTGGTTACCCGAACACGTTGCTCTGTGCTGCTGACAATCCCCCACGCATTTTCGTGGTTGATGAACCAGGCCGCCAGAAGCGCCTGAACCCTTGCGTGCTCCCACTTGCCCACGTTCCGCTCCCGCACCTCGCCGTCCACATACTCGCAGTCGGGCCGGTAGCTGGTCGCCAGGTACTCTTTCAGCGGGATGTGGACGGTCGTGGCCATTTGAGATGAGGGTAGCACGAATCAGCTAGAGGTGAAGCGGCGGGTTCTTGCAGGAGCCGTGGTCAAGTCAGCTTTCTGAGGGTGTAGCATACAGGCGACTACCACAAAGCCCGTAGTTTTTCCACTGGAATCGTCCGCCAAAGCCTATTGAACATGCCAGATATGAAGGAGACAGTATGGCGCTTCGAGTGAATCGTCCAATGTCGACCGGGATTCCTGACCCAGTGTTCTATGCGATAGAGGATTTAAACCGACAATTCCCCACCAAATGGGAAAGAGGCTGGGCAGCCTCGCTGCTTGATGACCAAGGCAATGATGATTGGGTGCTTAAGCTCCTACACGAAGATGGCAAGACAGCTTCGTGCATTCTTAATGGCCGCTTAAATCAACACAACAGCGCGTTAATCTGCGCAAGTCTCATTGAGATGCGAGACATGTGGAACAAAGAGGAAGACTGAGCGCCATTAAGACGCGATAGGTCGTCGCCGGCGGCGATTCCTGCGGGCTTCAACCGAGGCCAGACAGGAGAATCGCATTCGGTTTCATCGGATGCGATTCCACTGACCACTGACCACTGACCACTGGTCTTATTTGTCCGTCAGCGCCTCCACCCCCGGCAGCTTCTTGCCCTCGAGAAACTCGAGGCTGGCGCCGCCGCCGGTGGAGATGTGCGTGATCTGCTCCGCCACGCCGGCCTGGTTGATCGCGCTTACGGAATCGCCGCCGCCGATGATTGAAATCGCCGCGCGGTTCCTGGCCACGGCGCGCGCAATGGCGTTCGTCCCCGTGGCGAAGCGCGGAAACTCGAAGACGCCGGCCGGCCCGTTCCACACGATGGTCTTCGCGGTCAGAACCACTTCTTCAATGGCCTTGATCGACTTCGGCCCGATGTCGAGCCCCTGCCAGTCGGCGGGAAAATCCACTGTGCAATCCCACACCTGCGTTCTGGCATCGTTCGCGAAGCTGTCGGCCAGCACGTTGTCCAATGGCAGGATCAGTTTCACGCCCTTGGCTTGCGCCTTGGCTAACGTCTCTCTGGCCAGCTCGATCTTGTCTTCCTCGACCAGCGATTTGCCTGTGGCCACGCCCAGCGCGCGCTGGAAGGTGTACGCCATGCCGCCCACGATGACGAGCGTATCGACTTTATCGAGCAGGTTCTGGATCACATCGATCTTGCCGGAAATCTTCGATCCGCCGAGGATGGCTACGAACGGCCGCTCCGGCGCCTCGAGCGCCTTGCCCAGATAGGTGATCTCCTTTTCCATGAGCAGGCCGGCCACGGCGGGCTTGAGATAGTGCGTGATGCCTTCGGTCGAAGCGTGTGCGCGGTGCGCGGAGCCGAAGGCATCGTTGACGTAGATTTCCGCCAGCGATGCCAGCGCTTTTGAAAAAGCCGGATCGTTGGCTTCCTCCTCGGCGTGAAAGCGGAGATTCTCGAGCAGCAGCACCTGGCCGGACTCGAGCTGCCGCGCAAGCTCCTCGGCGATCTCGCCCACGCAGTCGGGAGCAAAGGCCACGTTGATGGAGTAATTGTCTTCCTTTTTGTCGAGCAGTTCGCGCAGCCGGTCGACAACCGGCCGCAGCGAGTATTTAGGGTTGGGCTTTCCCTTCGGCCGCCCCAGGTGCGAGGCCAGGATCACCTTGGCGTGGTGGCGAAGGGCATATTCAATGGTGGGCAGCGTGGCCGCAATGCGCGTGTCGTCGGTGATCTCCGTGCCGTCTTCGCTGAGCGGCACATTGAAGTCCACGCGAATGAAGACATGCTTGTTGTTGAGTTCGATATCGCGAATGGAGAGCTTGGGCATGGCAAGGGCCTTTCGTAGGGACTGGGGGACTAAGGGACTAGGACGTGGGGGCGTCGACAATGGCGTCCATCTCGATTTCAATGCGCCAGGCGGGGTTGAGCAACGCGGCCGCCACTACCATGGTGGCCGCGGGACGGACGGCGCCGAAGATTTCGCCGTGCACGCGCCCCACGGCCTGCCAATCTTCCACATGGGTCAGATACATGCGCGTGCGCACCACGTCTGCAAACACGGCGCCCGCTTCGGCCAGCGCCTTTTCCGCAATCTCGAATGCGCGCCGTGTTTGTCCTTCGGCGCTCTCACTCTCCGCCCCCACCGGACCGGTTCCCGCCAGGTGCACGAAGTTGCCAACGCGCACGGCACGCGAGAAGCCGATGAGGGGCTCGTAGGGCGATCCGCCGGAAATGTTGGTGCGTGTCACAGGGAACAGGTATGAGGTGTCAGGTGTCAGGTGTCAGGTGTCAGGTGTCAGGTTTCAGGTGTCAGGGCTTGAAGCCGTTCACTGAACCCTGACACCTGATCCCTGACCACTGCTTTTAGAGGCCCTTCGAGGCCAGGAACGCGGCCAGGTCGCCGACCCGGTTCGAGTAGCCCCACTCGTTGTCGTACCAGCTCAGCACCTTCACGCTCTGGCCCACGACCTTGGTCAGTGGTGCATCCACAATCGAGCTGCGCCGGTCGCCCTTGAAGTCGGAGCTCACCAGCTCGCCTTCCTCGATGCCCAGAATGCCCTTGAGCTCGCCTGCGGAAGCGGCCTTGAGCGCGGCGTTCACGGCCTTCGCGTCCGTGGTCTTCTCGCTGATGAAGGTGAGGTCGACGAGGGATACGTTGGGCGTGGGCACGCGGATGGCAAAGCCGTCGAGCTTGCCGGCAACCTCGGGAATCACCAGCTTGAGCGCCTTGGCCGCGCCGGTGGAGCTGGGAATCATGTTGAGCGCGGCGGCGCGGGCGCGGCGCAGGTCCTTGTGCGGAAAGTCGAGGATAACCTGGTCGTTGGTGTAGCTGTGGATGGTAGTCATGATGCCGCTGACGATGCCGAACTCCTTGATGACGACCTTCACCACCGGCGCCAGGCAGTTGGTGGTGCAGCTCGCGTTGGAGATGATGTTGTGCTTGGCCGGATCGTACTTCTCCTGGTTCACGCCCAGAACAATGGTGATGTCCTCATTGCTGGCCGGCGCGGAGATGATGACCTTCTTCACCGTCGATCCCAGGTGCGCCCTGGCCTGGGCCGCATCAGTAAACCGTCCCGTGGACTCGATGACGATCTGCGCGCCCACATCGGCCCAGGGCAGCTTGGCCGGATCTTTCTCGGCGTACACCTTGATCTTTTTGCCGTCGACGGTGATGAAGTCCTCGCCTGAGGTAATGGCGTTGGGCAGGTTGCCCAGGATCGAGTCGTATTTGAGCAGGTGCGCCAGCGTGGCCGGGCTGGTCAAATCGTTTACGGCGACAAAGTCGATCTCCTGCCGGCCGAGCGCGGCGCGCAAAACATTGCGGCCGATGCGGCCGAAGCCGTTAATTCCAACCTTCACTGCCATTGAATCTCTCCTTGGACTGGGGTCTCTTTTGCGTTTCTGAGGTTGTCGAGCCTGGGTTGAAGGGCGTCTGAAGCAGGCGAAGAGGGTCATTCCACCAAACTCTTGATCCTAACATCCCGGGCTATGGCGGCGCAGCGGAAACCCCATTGCGCCACCTCGTCTGGCGTGCAATCTACCAATCCCACCATGCGCATTCCAGGGTGGAACCGTCTGTGCCGCGCTGCAATGCGGCGCGCCCGCACCTCCTGCCGGCAAGGCCGGTAACGTGGCTGCAGAATTCCACCTGCTGGTTTGCAGCCAAGTCGGCTGGTGTGGTATTTGGAAGAAGAGCAACGGCGCATTGTGCGCGGGCTATTGAAGGCG
>JASHUF010000522.1 GCA_030040175.1 Acidobacteriaceae bacterium | reverse complement strand
GCGCATCCTCCACCACGATGCCGAGGAGAAGCAATCCCATTTCTATCGCTGGTCGGAGGGCGTCTTCGACGGCATGATCGCGTTTTACGGCCGCACCCTGCGCGTGGTGCTGCGCTACCAGACGGTCACGCTGCTCATTGCCGCGGCCACGCTGGTGCTCACCGTCTGGCTCTACATCGTGATTCCGCAGGGCTTCTTCCCGGTGCAGGATACGGGCGTGATCCAGGGCATCTCCCAGGCCAACCAATCCATCTCCTTCGACGGCATGGCGGAAAAGCAGAAGGAGCTGGCGCGCATCATCCTTGCGGATCCTGCGGTCCAAAGCCTGTCCTCGTTCATCGGCGCCGACGGCATCAACACCACGCTCAACAGCGGCCGTCTCTCCATCAATCTCCAGCCCATCGAGCAGCGCAACCTGAGCGCGTCGGATGTGATCCGGCGGCTGCAGAGCAACCTCAAGCAGGTTTCGGGCGTTCATCTTTACATGCAGCCGGTGCAGGACATTACTGTGGACGACCGCGTGAGCCGCACCCAGTACCAGTACACGCTCGAAGATCCCGACACCGACGAACTGAACCAGTGGACGAACAAATTTGTGACCCAGCTCAAAAAGCTGCCCGAGCTCGAAGACGTGGCCACCGACCAGCAGACCGGCGCGCGCGCCATCGAGCTCACCATCGACCGCGTAACCGCTTCGCGGCTGGGCATCGCCCCCACCACCATCGACAACACCCTGTACGACGCCTACGGCCAGCGGCTGATCAATACGCTGTACACGCAGCTCAACCAGTATCACGTGGTGCTCGAAACCTCGCCGCAGTGGCAGCAGAACCCGGCAGACCTGGGCGACCTCTATATCCAGTCCAGCGCCTCGACGGGCGCGTCGGGAGCGAGCGCGGCCACATCGTATTCCTCGTCGGCATCGGCTTCGGCCGGCTCCAACGCGCTCACGTCCTCAACCAAATACACGCCCTCCTCCGCGGTGCTCACGCCGCCGGCCACGGTGCTCGCCGGAACCACCAGCACCTCCGGCTCTTCGGCGTCCGGCGGCAGCACGGCGGGCACCACGCCCAACACCGCCATCGCCTCTGTGGGCGCCAACGCCATCCCGCTCTCAGCCTTCACCCATGCCACGCCCACCACCGAGGCGCTTTCGATCAACCATCAGGGACAGTTCCCTTCCGTCACCGTCAGCTTCAACCTGGGGCCCGGCGCCTCGCTGGGCACGGCCATCGACGACATCGAGAAGGTGGTGAAGAACCTGCACTTCCCGGCGAGCCTGCAATCCGATTTCCAGGGCACCGCGGCCTCGTTCCACAACTCGCTGTCCAATGAAGCGCTGCTCATTCTCGCGGCGCTGGTCACGGTCTACATCGTCCTCGGTGTTCTTTACGAAAGCTTCATTCATCCGGTCACGATTCTCTCTACGCTGCCCTCGGCGGGCGTGGGCGCGCTGCTGGCGCTCATGCTCTTCCGCCAGGACCTGAGCGTGGTGGCCATCATCGGCATCATCCTGCTCATCGGCATTGTGAAGAAAAACGGCATCATGATCGTGGACTTCGCCCTCGAAGCCGAGCGCGAGCACGGCAAGGACGCCACGGAGGCCATCTTCGAGGCCAGCCTGCTGCGCTTCCGGCCCATCATGATGACCACTATGGCCGCTCTTCTGGGCGGCATCCCGCTGGCCGCGGGCACCGGCCTGGGCTCGGAGCTGCGCCGGCCGCTGGGCATCGCCATGGTGGGCGGCCTGCTGCTCAGCCAGATTCTCACTCTCTACACCACGCCGGTGATCTACATCTTCTTCGACCGCCTGGGCCAGCGCATGACCGGGCGCAAACTCTCTGAAAAGCCCCGCAGCGCGCCGCCGCAGCCGGGCGCGGAGCCGGCATGAGCCTGTCGTCTCCATTTATCCACCGGCCGGTGGCCACCACGCTGCTCACCGTGGCCGTGGCCATTGCCGGCGCCATCGCCTTCATGGTGCTTCCCGTTTCCCCGCTGCCGCAGGTGGACTACCCCACCATCAGCGTGAGCGCCAGCCTGCCCGGCGCCAGCGCGCAGATCATGGCCGCCAGCGTGGCCACGCCGCTCGAGCGCCAGTTCAGCCACATCGCCGGCATTACCGAGATGACCTCGTCGAGTTCGCTGGGCTCGACCAACGTGACCATGCAGTTCGACCTCAGCCGCAACATCGAAGGCGCGGCCCGCGACGTGCAGGCGGCCATCAACGCCGCGCGCACCTACCTGCCGGCGAACCTGCCCTCCAATCCCTCCTATCGCAAGGTGAACCCGGCCGACGCGCCCATCATGATCCTGGGACTGACGTCGGACAAATACGACGTGACCAAGATCTACGACCTCGCCTCCACCATCCTGGAGCAGCGGCTCTCGCAGATTCAGGGCGTGGGCCAGGTCTTCGTGGGCGGCGGCGCAACGCCCTCGGTGCGCGTGGAAGTGGATCTCACCAAGCTCGAGAGCTTCGGGCTCACCCTGGGCAACGTGCAGTCCGTGCTCAGCCTGCAGAACTCGCACGAACCGCGCGGCCAGCTCTCCGACAACGGCGTCACTGAGGACATCGTCACCAACGACCAGATCTCCCAGGCCGCGGATTACAAGCCGCTCATTGTGGGCTACCACAA
>JASHUF010000521.1 GCA_030040175.1 Acidobacteriaceae bacterium | reverse complement strand
CAGGCCTCGCATCTTCCACCCGTCACATTAAAGCTGAATCGTCCCGGCTTGTAGCCGCGCTCGCGCGCTTCGGGCAGCATCGCAAACAAATCGCGGATGGGCGAGAAGACCTGCGTGTAGGTGGCGGGATTGGAGCGCGGCGTGCGCCCGATGGGCGACTGATCGATGCGCACCACTTTGTCGATCTGCTCCACGCCGGCAAGCGCGTCGTGCGCTCCGGGCTCCTCGCGCGAGCCGTAAATGGTCTTCGCGAGCGAGCGGTAAACAATGTCGTTTACCAGGGTGCTCTTTCCGCTGCCGCTCACGCCCGTGACTACGGTCATGACGCCCAGCGGGATGCGAAGGTTCACATCCTGCAGGTTGTGCTCGCGCGCGCCGGTCACGGTGAGCCATTTGCCGCTGAGCGGGCGGGGCTTTTCGCGCTGCAGCATGGTGGCTTCGCCGGAGAGATAGCGTCCGGTGAGCGAGCCCGGCGCGGCCATGATCTCCTCCGGCGTGCCTTCGGCAACCACATTTCCTCCCAGGCGCCCCGCGCCCGGCCCAAGATCGAGAACAAAGTCCGCGTGGCGGATGGTGTCTTCGTCGTGCTCGACCACCAAAACCGTGTTGCCCAGGTCGCGCAGGCGCTCCAGGGCCTGGATCAGGCGGTTGTTGTCGCGCTGGTGCAAGCCGATCGACGGCTCGTCGAGAACATAGAGAACACCGCGCAGGCGCGAGCCGATCTGCGTGGCCAGGCGGATGCGCTGGCCTTCGCCGCCGGAGAGCGTGGCCGCATTGCGGCCGAGCGAAAGATAGTTGAGCCCGACGGCGCAGAGAAATTCGAGGCGCTCGACGACTTCGCGGCGAATGCGCTCGGCGACGAGGGCTTCGCGCTCCGTGAACTTGAGGTTGATGGCGGCTGAGAGCGCGCGATTGAGGGGCAGGGCGGTGAAGTCGGCGATGGAGAGCGCGCCGACCTTGACCGCAAGCGACTCCGGGCGCAGGCGCTTGCCGCGGCACGCCGGGCACGGCGTGGCCGACATGTAGCTCATCATGTATTCGCGGTAGGTGTCGCTGCGTGCCTCCTCCACGGAATCGCGCAGAAAGGCGAGGATACCGTGAAAGCCGGTGCGCGGCCCCTCGCCCTGGGGCGGGCCGTAGACCAGGATGTGCTGCTGCTTCGGCGGGAGATCCTCGAAGGGGACTTTCAGGTCGATCTTGAAGCGATCGGCGGCGAGCTGGATGAGCTTAAGGAGATATTGCGAGGCCGAACCGGGACCGAGCGCTCCATCGAGCAGCGGCTTTGACCAGTCGGTGATGACTTTGGCGGGATCGAAATCGTAGAGCGAGCCGAGGCCGTGACACTCCGGGCAGGCGCCGAATACAGAATTGAAGGAGAAACTGCGAGGTTCCAGCTTGGGCACGTCCAGGCCGCAATCGGGACAGGCCATGGAGGAGGAAAAAAGCTGCTCTTCCCCGTTGCTCTGCGCCACCAGCACCAGCCCGTTGGCCAGTTGCAGGGCTTTGGAGACAGCCTGGCCCAAACGCATTTCAATCGGGCGCTTTTCCATGACGGGCTTCGCGGCGGGTTGGGGCCCTGGTTTTCCCATCCTCGGGGACGATAAGACCGTCCCCAGGGATGGGGCAGCCTCATTCTTCAGCAGGATGCGGTCGACGACGGCCTCAATGGTGTGATTCTTGCGCCGGTCCAGGGCAAGGGGTTCAGAGAGGTCGCGCAGTTCGCCGTCCACGCGGGCGCGAAAGCCTTGGCTGTCAAGCTCATCGAGCAAATCCTTAAACTCGCCCTTGCGCCCGCGCACAATGGGCGCCATCACCGTGACGCGCTCGCCTGTGCCCAGTTCCAGAATGCGCTGCACGATCTGCTCGGCGGTCTGGCGGGCGATGGGCCGGCCGCAATTGGGACAGTGGGGCGTGCCTACGGAGGCGTAGAGCAGGCGCAGGTAGTCGTAGATCTCCGTAATGGTGCCCACGGTGGAACGGGGACTGCGGCTGGTGGTCTTCTGCTCGATGGAGATGGCCGGGCTGAGGCCCTCGATCGAGTCCACATCGGGCCGCTCAATCTGGTCTAAGAATTGGCGCGCGTATGCCGATAAGGTCTCTACGTAGCGGCGCTGGCCCTCGGCGTAGATGGTGTCAAAGGCGAGCGAGCTCTTGCCTGAGCCGGAGAGGCCGGTTACGACGGTGAGGGCGTTGCGGGGAATGCGCACGTTGATGTCGCGCAGGTTGTGCTGGCGCGCCCCGCGCACCGTAATGTGAGTGATGGACATGGTCTAAGAGGCCCGAAGGGGACAATCGATGGGACAATGCCCTTTCGAGACCCGGTTTGGGCAAGGCCTTGAGAGTATTTTATTTGCCAACAGAAACGAGGGTCAACGCGTGCGCGTAGGCTCGAACTGAGAACGGTTTTCTGCGACAATTACACAAGGCGATGACTGCGCCGCGCCGGAAATCCCTCCCCTCCGGCGGTCCACGGTGCAGGCAGTCGGAACTCGAGGCGGATGACTCTGGCAGATCTTTTGAACTTCGCAATGCTGCTGTGCGCGTCGATCGGCTCCATGGCATTTGGAATTCTGGCGGCCTACGCAATTCTTCGCGCCGGCTTCGCGTTGATTCGCCCGCAGCCGCGCCCCGCTCCGGTCAAGCCTCCGCAGCCTGAAGCGGCAAGCAGCCTCTGATCGCACGGAACGTCCCGCGCCGGCGCAGGCAACCCGAACGCCATGCCGGCTTGCAACCATTCTGTCCAGGATCGTTCCCGACCGACAATCGTTGCTGCCCAGGGATCATTGCTGATTGTTGGGCGGCTGATTTTCGTTTTGCTGCTCCAGTTGCTGCTGCATTTGCTCTCTACGCTGCTGCATCTCCTCGAGCATCTGTTGCGGCGTGCGCGGCGGCGTGCCGGGCTGCTGAGACTGGGGCTGGACCGGCGGTTCCGGCGGAGGCGGTTCGGGCGGCGGCTCAGGTTCGTAGTCTTCCTCGGCGGCCAGATTGCGGTTGTTGCTGTTCGCCGGAGCCGGGCC
>JASHUF010000059.1 GCA_030040175.1 Acidobacteriaceae bacterium | reverse complement strand
CGACGGGTTTCTGTGGTTCGCCACACCCAAGGGACTGGTGGAAGCGGACCCGGCGCATTTTCCCGTGAACACGCTCGCCGCCCCGGTGGAGCTGGAGCGCTTTGCCGTGGACGACCTTGCGCAGCCATTGCATGGAGGGGCGCTTGGGTTGAGAGTGCCGGCGGGCAAAGTTCACTTCGAATTCGACTATGCGGGCTTGAGCTTTGTGGCCCCGCTCAAGGTGCGCTACCGCTATATCCTCGAAGGCTTCGATCGCGCGTGGACCGAGGCCGGCGCGCGGCGAGCCGCGTATTACACCAACATCCCGCCGGGCCGGTACACCTTCCGCGTGCAGGCGGCCAACAACGACGGCGTGTGGAACAGCGAAGGCGCCTCGCTCTCTTTCGCGCTCGAGCCGCATTTTTATCAGACCGTCTGGTTTTACCTGGCGCTGCTGATTGCGGCCATTGGCGGCGTGATTCTGCTTCTGCGCCTGCGCCTGCACCGGGCGGAGCGCGAGTTTCGCGCGGTGCTGGGCGAGCGCAGCCGCATCGCACGGGAGATTCACGATACGCTGGCGCAGGGCTACGTCGGCATTTCCGTGCAGCTGGAGGTGCTGGCGGAGTTGATGCGGCAGCAAAAACTCGACGACGCGGCCGCGCGGCTGGATCAGACGCGGGCTTACGTGCGCGAGGGGCTGGCCGACGCGCGGCAGTCGATCTGGGCGCTGCGTACGCAGGATGCGGGCGAGGCCACGCTGCCGGTGAAGCTGCGGCAGATGGCCGACGCGGCCGCGGGCAACGGGCTCGCGTCGCGGTTCAGCCTCTTCGGGGCCTATCGCGCGCTGCCGGCGGAGAATGAGCGCGAGTTGCTGCGCGTTGCCCAGGAGGCGATCCATAATGTAAAAAGACACGCGGCGGCGAGCGAGCTGCGCGTGCAGCTTGAATACGGGCCGGAGACGATCGTGCTGGAAGTGCGGGACAATGGCCGCGGAGGCGCAGTGGAGCACGAGCCGCAGGCCGGGCATTTCGGCCTGACCGGCATGCGCGAGCGCGCCGCGGCGGTTGGCGGAACGCTGGAAGTGGAGAGCGCGCCGGGTAAGGGGACCACGGTCCGATTGCGGGTGCGGCTGCGCGCGCCGGCCCCCGAGGCGCGGAAAGACCGCGGGAGAGAGACGCTGTGATGAAAGAACCGAATCGCGTGCCCATTCGCGTGCTGGTGGTGGAAGACCACAATGTGGTCCGCCAGGGACTGGTGGCGCTGCTCAAGGTGGTCGAGGGACTGGAAGTGGTAGGCGAAGCCGCCAACGGCGCCGAAGCCGTGGCGCAGTTCCGCAGGCACCATCCGGACGTGACCCTGATCGACCTGCGCCTTCCCGGGATGAGCGGCGTGGACGTGATTCATCGCGTGCGCGACGAAATGCCCCAGGCGCGCTTCATCGTGCTCACCACCTACGACGGCGACGAGGACATTTACCGCGCGCTGAAGGCCGGCGCCAGGGCCTATCTGCTCAAGGGCATGACCAGCGAGGATCTCATCGCGACCATCCGCGCCGTGCACGAGGGCAAGTCGCACATCCCGGCCGCGATTGCCGAGAAGCTGGCCGAACGCATGGGGGCCGAGGAGCTCACGCCGCGCGAGTTCGACGTGCTCGAGCAGATCGTCCGCGGAAAGAGCAACAAGGAGATCGCTTCCGAGCTCGATGTTTCGGAAGCGACGGTGAAGACGCATATCAACAGCCTGCTGGGCAAGCTGGGCGTGACCGACAGGACGCAGGCGACGACGGCGGCCATCCAGCGCGGCATTGTGCCCCTCGAGTCGCTGAGGAAGCCGAAGCCGTGAGCGGGCCGGGAAGATTTATGGCGGCGCTCTGCGCGGCCGCGCTTCTGCTCGCCGCATCCGCGGCGCCGGCGCAGAGCCCGGCGAAAAGCGGAGAGACATGGCGGCAGGCCACGCCGGGCGAGCTGGCGTCGGTGCTGCCTTCGCGCGCGCCCGTGGTGAATGAACATATCGAAACGGAGATGCGCACCGCTTCCGGCATCGTAGACGGCCATGGGCGGTATATCGCCGGCGTGGTGCTCATTACGGCCGGGTACTCGGCCGACGGAAAATATTCGCACTACCTGCTGGTGCAGGTTCCGGTACAGGTGGGCGCAGTGGTTCTCGACCCCGGCCAGTACGTCTTCGGCTGGACGCGATCGCAGACCGGCGACTCGCTCACCGTGCACTTCAACCGCGCGGCGACGGGCGCGCTGGTGGGAACGGCGGACGCGCCCTGGATCGCAGGCTCGACGCGCGTGGAAAGCCTGCACATCTGGCCGCCGCAGGACAAGGGCATCATCCAGATTGGCCGCTTCGGCATCCCCTACAAGCTGGGCGGATAAGGCGCGCGCGGCCGCGTGGAGTCCTTCGCGGTCCCGGTCGTCGACCACATCCCGGCTCGTGGGGAGGGAAGGCGCCAAGCGGCTGTCCTTATCCCGGCCGGCATGGACGCGCCGGCGCAAAGCGCGGTGTTCCCGGCCCTTCATCCGGTCCGCCCGTCTTTCCGCGGCAGACACGCGCGGCAGACGGACGGACGGGATGGTGCGGGGAGGGTTCCGGCTTAGAAGAGGAAGCGCGTGGTGACGGCGATCTCGTGGTTGTAGGTGTGGAATTGGCTGGTTGCAATCTGCATGCCGGCGCCGGCGCAGACGGCAAGGCGGCTGTGCTCGTCTTCAGGCTTGAGTTTGTGCGCGGCCAGCAGCCCCGGCGTGGCGAACACCTGGCGCTTGCCGTCGTTGGCCCCGCCCTTGTAGAAGGTCGAATTGAATTCCACCTCCGGCCAGAAGTACTTCGCCACATGGGCCTGCAGGGCCGTGTTCCAGGCGATCGAACGGCCGAGCTTGGCCGTATCTTCCACGGGCAGCGACGCGCCGAGCGTACTCTGCACGTCGAACCAGCGGATGCCCTTGCCCACGCCGACGGTGGGGCCGACCGAGGCGTCGGTGCTCCCGTTCTTATAGCTGCCTGTGGGGATGGTTCCGAGGATGGAGGCACTGACCACGTAATTGCCGTGCTGGGCGTTGCCGGAGAGGAAACGGTACTTGAGCAGGAACGACATGTCGCCCGCACCGTTGAGCACCTTGGGCGTGCTGTGGAAGAAATACGGGGGCAGGTTGGTATCGACCTCCGTGTTGGCCACGGGAATCAGGTTCAAGCCCTTGCTGCCGTCGATGTTCCAGGTCTGGGTGAGATTGGATGCGGTCTGGCGGTAGAAATCAGAGCGGTCCACCTGGATCAGACCCACGTAGGCGGTAATGAGCGGCGGCGGCCAGGCAGGCTGTTTGGCCTGGGTCTGCGAGGTGCGCTGTTCCCAGTTGGCAAAGAAACCCTGCTGCGCTGCAAGAGGCGCAGAAAAGGCCAGGACGGTGGAAAGCAGAAGGCAAATGCGTCGCACGGAAACCTCACTCATCGAGACAGGGATACGGAATTGCAAGGAGCATGACAGGCGATCAGCAGGCCGTGCAACAACCTTTGGGTGGAGAAATCCCTCCATCCGGAGTTCATGGGGACAGCCCGGTACGATCGCGCCGCTGCGGAGCGAGGCTGTGCGCCCGCAGAGAAGCGCGGGGGTGGAACCAGAAATTGTTCGGAGGGGAATGGTGCGCCCGGAGAGATTCGAACTCCCGACCTACTGATTCGTAGTCAGTCGCTCTATCCAGCTGAGCTACGGGCGCACACCTACGGCGGGTTCCGGAAGGAACTTAAGCCAGATTAACAGGGATCGCACCCGAGGCGCAACGCGCGCTCAGGACGCAGCGGGCGCGGGTACCGGCTGCGGCGCAGGCGGAGGAATGAGCG
>JASHUF010000520.1 GCA_030040175.1 Acidobacteriaceae bacterium | reverse complement strand
ATTCGTAGTGTGGCTGTTCGAGCGGTTCCAGTTGGCATTGAAGATGTTGGTCACGCGGTGATAGCCCACGGTGTATCCCGCCTGCAGCGAGTAGCTGTCCGAAGCGCTCTTGCCGCCCAGTTGGGGAATCAGGTTGACCAGGTCGCTCGCCGCCAGGCTCTCGTTGAAGTTCACATTGATGCTCTGCCGCAACCCCTGCGTCGCCGATCCGCCGCGGCGCCCTCCGCCGCCGAATCCGCCCATCCCGCCGCGCCCTCCCGGCTGCGCCGCATTCGCGCCCAGGCTGCGGTTGTAGCGGAACCCGGCCGCGGTCGTGTTCGATTGCGCGGTGGTGAGCAGGTGGTAGTTGTAACGCAGGCCGCTGGCGGGCGCAAGGTTCGGCAGCGG
Organism: Acidobacteriaceae bacterium; assembly: GCA_030040175.1. Taxonomy (GTDB): domain Bacteria; phylum Acidobacteriota; class Terriglobia; order Terriglobales; family Acidobacteriaceae; genus Telmatobacter. The sequence goes on along the minus strand of JASHUF010000520.1, from coordinate 3,503 downwards.
CAGCAGCGGCGCGCACGGCGAGCTGCCCGGGGCGCAGTTCATCAGCGCATACGCCGGCAACGCGGCGATCCGCGAGGGCGGAATCACATTCGCAACTCCGCCGCTCGAGAACTGCGCGAGCGTGGTTGGATCGAAGATCTCGGGCTCGCCGGCGGCTGAAAAATCGCCCGTCCTCTCCGCTTCCGTGGGCACAATGCCGTACTCATCCTCGGGCGACGACTGCCGCGTGCCGGAGAGCGTGAGAAACACCGTATCCTTGCCGCTCGGCTTGGTCAGCCGCGGAATATACGGCGCGCTCATGAAGGTGATGCCGAACCGGTTCGACCCGTTCGAGGGCTGCACCTGCGGCTGCCCGGCCAGCGCAAACGGCTGCGCATTGAAGATCGAGTTGGTTCCGTTCCAGAAGATCGCCCCATGGGGCTGCCCCGGATTGAATCCGCGGAAATTCCCGCGCCCACCGCCGCCTCCTCCGCCGCGTCCGCCAAATCCTCCTCCGCCGGACCCGCCTCCACCGCCGAATGCTCCGCCAAACCCTCCGCCGAATCCTCCTCCGCCAAACCCGCCCGCTCCGCCCCCGAACAAGCCGCCCGTGCCCGGCGTCTGCCCGCCGTTCTGCTGCCGGTACTGCTCCGCCTGCGCGCGCAGTTGATCGATGTCCACGCCGGCCATCGCGCTCACCTGTCCCTGCTGTCCCGTGATGGCCACTGACTCACCGCCGAAATCCGCATTTTCGGCAATCGACGGCAGCTCCGCCCCGCCTGCGCCGGCCGTCCCGTTACCCGTCTCCGTCCCCTGGGTCAGCGCGCTCACCAGGCTCAGATTCTCGGGGGCGTTGCCTCCGAGTTGCCGCACCGCTGCGTCCTCGCCGCCGGTTTCGCCCGCGTCGCCCGCCTCTCGCGCCTGCTGTTGTGCCTGTTCCGCCGCGCGCGAGGCCAGCACCAGCGCCAAGTCCACCGTGCGGTCGTGCCCGGTCGCATTCAATAACGCTTCCCCGGAGCCCTGCGCGAACGCCGCAAACTGTGTTCGAATCACGTACCGCCCGTTCTGCGGAATGCTCATCGACCATGCGCCGGCGATGTCGGTCGTCGTCGCGTAACGCTTGCCCGTCAGCGTGTTTTGCGCCGTTACCGTCACCCCCGGCAGGGGAATGTTGCCGCTCTTCACCACGCCGTGCAGCCGTCCGCCCGTCACCGTTTGTGCATCGGCCGGCGTTGGCGATGTTGTCTGAGCGGTTGACGCGGGTGTGGCCGCGCCGGGGTTCTGCGCCGGCGCACCCGAGGGTGCGGTCGCCTGCGGGCTCGCCGCCGTGCTCGCCGGAGCCGATTGCCCCTGCGCACGCCCCGGCATCGCGGCAATTTGCCCCGCGCCCAGCGCAACAACTCCCACCGCAAGTGCCCAAGGCATGGCTGCTCGCCGCATCCGCTCTCCCGCTTTCCGTCTATGTTCAACTGACGGATCACTTCCCGCCAGGGTTTACCACGCACGCGCCTCCCATCCCTGGAGTACACTCAGGCATGGCGGCTGATTCCATTGCATCGCAAAACACCGGCCGCTGCGCGGCTGCGCCGGCGCGCTCTGCGCCGGATGCGGATCCGCGCCCTGAAACCCTGCCCGGCGAGCCCGTCGCAATCGAAGAGCTCACTCCGTCTACGCCCGCCTCCAGGCTCGACGCCGCCCGCGCTCTCCTTCTCGAGTATGGCCAATTTGTCGTCGCCCAGCCCGGCGCAGCCCGTTTCTGCTTCGGTACTCTTCGCCAAGAGGCCGACGGCCTTCCCATGAGCTTCATCCGCCAGGGCGGCGGCAGCCTGCTGGCCACCGTCCGCGGCCATCCGGCCGGCTTCGTTGCCTGGCGCTCTCTCCCCGCTCCTTCCGTTGCGCCGGACTCCATTATTCCCCGTTCCTGGGAACTCAAACGCCTCTGGGTTCGTCCCTCCGTCCGTGGCCTCGCCCTCGGCCGCCGCCTCACCCAGGCGGTTCTCGACCGCGCCCGCGCCGCCGGCCGTCAACACGGGATCCCCGGCGACAGGTCTTCGTCGCCGGGGTGTAAGGCGGTCTACCTCGACACAGCGCCCCAATCCATGGCCGCCGCCCACCGGCTCTATCTCGACATGGGCTTTGTCCCTTGCCCGCCCTACAACAACAATCCTGTCGAAGGTCTGGTCTGGATGGTAAAGTTTCTCTAAGATTTCGGGCTCCCTTGAGATTTCGGGTCCTTCCCCCAACTTCGACCGTCCTGAAGAAATCGAGGCTCCCCATGAGGAACGTGCGTCTCTTCCTTGGCGCGGCGTTTTGTCTGCTCGCGGCATTGTCCGCGTCCGCTCCCGCTCAGCAGCCCGTCACCTTTCCCAGCGGCGGCTCAACCGGCCAGGGATTGCTCTATCACCCACACTCCGCCGGCCGCCATCCCGCGCTCATCGTCATCCACGAGTGGTGGGGCCTTACCGACTGGATCAAGCAGGAAGCCGCGGGTTACGCCGCGCGCGGCTACGTCGTGCTCGCCGTCGATCTCTACCACGGCAAGGTTGCCAACGACCCCGACCTTGCCCATGAGCTCATGCGCGGCCTTCCGCAGGATCAGGGCGTGCGCGATCTCACCTCCGCCGTCGCCTGGCTCGCCGCGCGCAACGACGTCGATCCGCAGCGCATCGGCGCCGTCGGCTGGTGTATGGGCGGAACCTTCGCCATGCTTCTGGCCGTCAATGCGCCCACGCTCAAAGCCGTCGCCGTCAATTACGGCGCCCTGCCTACGGACAAGTCCTCGCTCGAACAGATTCATGCCGCCATTCTCGGCAATTTCGGAGGTCTCGACCGCGGCATCACCCCGGACTCCGTCCGCGCCTTTCAGGCCGCCATGCAATCGCTGGGCAAGCCCGTGGACGCCAAAATCTACGCCGACGCCGGCCACGCCTTCGAGAATCCCACCAACGCCGGCGGCTACCGGCCCGCCGACGCAGCCGACGCGCTGGCCCGGGTGGACCGCTTTTTTCAACAGCAACTGCGTCCCTGATCGCGTTTCCTAACACTTAAGGTGCAAAATTCGCCCGAAAGATACCCTTGCAATTGCCCGCCGCCCCATGTTAACTCTTAAGCTAACACCAGGCTGATTGCTGCCGACTCGGTAAATCCTGGCAGGCATCGGATGAGGACCGGGCATTCCTTATGAAAATCGGGACCACGATTCGTGCGTATCGGTTGCAGAAAGGGCTCTCGCAGGGGGATATCGAAAAGAAGACCGGCCTCCTGCGCTGTTATCTCTCGCGCGTCGAGAACGGCCACACCGTACCCTCGCTCGACACGCTCTCCAAGATCGCCCAGGCGCTCGATCTACCCATCGCGCAGTTCTTCGCCGACGACTCGCTTGGGCGCCAGTTCAACACGCAGAAGCTCTCCGACGAGGAGCTCAAGTTCCTCACCCAGATTCGCCGCTACTCGACCAATCTGAACGAGAGCGACCGCAAGCTGCTGCTGGCCATGGTCAAAAAATTCGCCGCCACGGCCACCCG
>JASHUF010000519.1 GCA_030040175.1 Acidobacteriaceae bacterium | reverse complement strand
CAACCGCCGAGGGTCTCACCGTGGCCGTGAGCGTCAGTGGAGGGAGCGGCACATCGACGGCGACGGGATCGGTGACTCTCGCCAGCGGGAGCTATACCTCGGCAGCGGCAACGCTCTCCGGCGGCAGCGCAAGCATCACAATTCCCGCGGGAACGCTGGCGACGGGCACGGACACCCTGACGGCGAGTTACACGCCGGACACGAACAGCTCGACGGTATATAACTCGGCCAGCGGGACGGGCTCAGTGACGGTGACGGCAAAGCAAACGCCCACGGTCACGGTGACGCCTGCGCCCGCAAGCATCACCACGGCGCAGACCACGACGGTGACGATCGCGGTTGGTGCGGCGGGCGGCTATGGGACGCCGACCGGCTCGGTGACGCTGACAAGCGGGAGTTACAGCTCCGCGGCGACGACCCTTGCGAGCGGCAGTGCGAGCATTACGATTCCCGCGGGATCGCTGCCCACGGGCACGGACACGCTGACGGCGACTTACGCGCCGGATTCAACCAGCTCGCCGATTTATAACTCGGCCACGGGAACATACTCGATCTCAGTAACTGCGCCGAAGAATACGCCAACGGTCGCGGTTTCCTCGGCTGCCTCTGTAACCGTGGAGGAATCTCTGACCGTGACCATCACCGTGAGCGGCGGTTCCGGTAATCCCACGCCAACAGGTTCAGTAACTCTGACCAGCGGGAGTTATACCTCTGTGGCTGCCATGCTTCTTGACGGCATAGCCAGCATTGTGGTGCCGGCCGATGCCCTGGCCATGGGGACCGATACGCTGAAAGCGACTTACACTCCTGACTCGAACAGCTCTGCGACCTATAGCTCCGCTTCAGGAGCGGCCTCGGTCACGGTAACTTCGCTCGAAAGTCCGCCGGTTACCGTCACGCCCAGCGCCTCAGACGTTACTTCGTCCGAGACACTGACAGTGAATGTGAAAGTGGGCGCGGTTGACACATTTGGCACGCCCACCGGCTCAGTGACGCTGACCAGCGGCAGCTACACTTCAGCGGCGGCAACACTCGCGAGCGGCACCGCAAGCCTCACCGTTTCCGCGGGATCGCTGGCCACAGGGACAGACACGCTCACGGTAACGTACACGCCCGACTCAAGCAGCTCTCTGATCTATTCAACTTCTACGGGTACGAGCAGCGTAACCGTTTCTGCGACGGTCGTACCCGGATTTACGCTTTCGTCCGGCAATGTCACGCTCCAGGCTGGGGCAGCCACGGGCAACACCTCGGCGATTACGGTGACGCCGTCAGGAGGCTTTACCGGGTCGGTCACGCTGACGGCGCAGGTCACCTCCTACCCGTCTGGCGCGGAGGACAACCTGCCCATTCTAAGCTTCGGCTCGTCCGGTGCGACAGCCCCGGTTGTGATTTCGAGCGCCAGCGCCGCGACGGCCACGCTGACGATTTCGACTACAGCGCCGGCTACGGGAGCAGTCTCCCCGGTCACGCCACCGGCAGGTCGTTGGTATTCGGCCGCCGGTGCAGCCATGGCATGCCTGCTCTTTTTCGCCATACCCATACGGAGGCGCGGCTGGCGCAGGCTGCTGGGCATGGTTGTATTTACCTTGCTTGCGGGTTTCGCGATCTCCTGCAGCAGCGGAGGAGCGGGGACAGAAACATCGCCGCCGCCGGAATCGAAGATCACGCCCACGGTGACGGTAACGCCGACCAGTTCCAGCATCACCACCTCGCAGGCGCTTACCGTTAACATCGCGGTGAGCGGCGGCGCCGGCAATCCCACGCCCACGGGAACGGTGACGCTCACGAGTGGCAGTTACAATTCCTCGGCGACGCTTTCCAGCGGGGACGCGGGCATTACCATCCCGGCTGGATCGCTGGCCTCGGGCAGCGACACAATAAGCGTAGCCTATACGCCGGATGCAGCCAGTTCCTCCACTTACAATGGCTCATCGGGCACGGGCAACGTAACCGTGAGTGCGCCCTCAGGCACAGGCACTACGCCAGGGAATTACACGGTGACGGTAACTGGAACATGGGGCGCGACCACGGAGACGACGAGCTTTATTCTTAAGGTGCAGTAAGTCTGCCTAGCTGGCTCCCCGGCGCTCGACAATGCGAAGGTGCGGAACTACTTGTCGGTAACAGCGAGCAGCCGCACCGGACCAAGCAGCCCCGAGGGCACCAGGGGCGAATCGGCCTTGTACGGCGCGAAATCAGCGGATGTGTATTTTTTCTGCGCTCCCGGTTGCTGATCGCCAATGAGCCGGTTGATCCAGAGATTTGTAACTTTGATGGTAAGTTGGTTCTTGCCTGGAGTTACATCCCGAGTTACATCTATCTTGAACGGCGTCTTCCAGAGAATGCCGAGGTCGCGGCCATTGATCTGAACGTCGGCTATCTCGCGAACATCGCCTAAGTCAAGCCAGATATGCGCGCCAGGCGCGAAAGCGCTTTGGGGAATGTCTACTGTCTTCGAGTAAGTGGCGGTTCCCGAGAAATACTTTACCCCCTGGTCCGGTCTCTCGCTCCAGGATGCGAGCCGGTCGAAGGCGGCGCTCGACGGCGCGCCGCGACCGGATTCGAAGCTGACCATCCAATTCGTGTTCAGCTCGTCTTGTGTGTCCGGAACGACGGATTCGACGAGCTCCGGCACCTGGCGCGCAAGCGCGGCGGCCGGCTTGCGGAAGACAACGAAGACCGATCCCCAGGGATCGAGATCAAGAGAGACGGTGGTGTGTCCGCCGGCGATCTGATACGAGACCGGAAGCAATGCGCCTGTGGCCGCGTCCCACAATTCCGGCTCTCTTCCATCCACGCGGAAGGTCGCAGCCACGCGCTCTTCACGCTCCGTGCGATTGTCGACGAAATACAGGTCGCGATCGGCGAGGATGCGGTGCACGAACATCAGTTCGGTGTCCGGCTCGGGCTTCGAATACTCGAAATCGCGCGAAACATGGAGGGCCGCGAGCACGTCGTTGGCGCTCATGTCGGAGTAGACTCTTCCCTTCCCCACCAGGCGAACCGAGGGACCTGGGTTGGCGCTCGTCCCCCAAAGCAAATCAGCAAGGGCGTGGAACTGCTGCTCATTGTCGGAGAGGCTGGGTGAGTCAGAGGGCTTGTTGCCCACGAGCACAGCGCCCTGCTCAACGAGTTTTGTGAGCTCGACGAGCACGGGAAGCGTCATGCGCTGGCTGCGCCCGCCGAGATAGAGGATGCGATAACTCGAACCGCCGGGAGTTACCAGGCGGCCGTTCTCGAACGACATATGATGAAGGATCACATCGCTGTTCACAAAGTCGAACGCGTAGCCCGAGGGCGCGTCTTCCATCGCTTTCCAGCCGAAGACGGCTGTAAGCGGACCTTCTTCACCGTAGAAGTAAGCGACATCCGCAGCGAATCGGCCCTGCTGCAGCAAATAAGAGCAGCGCGCAAGGTAAGTGACCCACGGCCTTGCTTCGTCCGCCCAGGTCTGGTTGCGGTTGAACCAGAGGCCGAAGGGGCCCAGCGTGAGCCCGGGCGGCGAATCCGGCAGAGGCTGATGCGTGGACTCGTGAATCTCGAAGCGATTGACGCCGAGAGCGAACTCGAGATCGGCAACTTTCGTGAGCGTGTTGGGCGAGAAGGACCACGCGGGACCGGTGGAGGTCATCGATTCCGCGCCGACAAGATTCTGGCCGTAGATGTGTGCGATCGACGCCGCGCCGCGGAGATCGGCGAGGTAATCGATGTCGGGGCCGGGACTGCCGGCCCAGGTCCACATGGCGCCCATGGGAACGTCGGCGTGGCTGCGCATCTCCATGTCGTCGCCGAGGGAGGGACGGTGGTACTCGAGCGCCTCACTGTAGTACTTCATGCCGTGACGGTGCAGTTCGTCGGCGATCTCGCCGTAGTGGTTTTCAGCAAGCAACTGGCCAAGGGTGCGGCGGAAATCCCAGAGGAAGCGCTCCGTATCCGCGACGCTGCCGATGACGACGCCGGTGAGCGCGGGCAGCCAGGGACGCGGATCGTAACCGCGGCGCTGCTCAAATTCGCTCAGGATATTGCCGGTCCAGTTTTGCGGACCGACTTCGATCGAGTCAGTGAGCAGCCAGGAGATGCCGGAGGGACCGATCTTGTCCGCACCGACGGTGTTCGCATACATCTTCAGATAGCCGTCGACGTAATCCTTCACGGAGTCGCGATTGAGCTTGTCTACTTCAAGGCCGGTGGCCTCGGCCGGCGCGGGGCCGTTTTCGTGGCCGGTGAGCGAGTAGCCGATGCGCAGGATCATCCATTGGCCCGCGGGCGGCGTCCAGTCGAGCGTGCCGTCGGGCTTCATTCTTCCGGTGAGATCGATCACGTCGTTTTTCGAAACGATGAATCCCGGCTGAACGGTGGGATCGCCGATGGTCCAGAAGTTGGGTTCGTTGGCGTAGCCGGCGCGTTTCTCGAATTCATTCACGCGCGCGCCGCTCGAGAGCACGAGCTCCGTGATGCGGTGGTCGCGCAGAGGAATGTCAGCGGGCTGCGGAGGATAAACGATGCGGAAATAGCGGGCGGTGACGGCGTTAAACGACGCCGTGCGCTGGACGAGACTGCTGAAGGGAAGGTCCGCGACTTTGCGGAACTGCATGCCGTCGTCGCTGGCCTCGAGGCGTGGAGGAACGGCGTCGCCCCCGTGATCGAAGACGCTGATCGGGTCGTCAGGGCAGGCGAGGGTGACGGCCTGGATCAACTGCGGATGGCCGTAGTCGAATTCGATCCACGAATCGGCGCCCGGCGCGGCGTGAGGAAGGTCGAGCGCAACCGTATTCACGTCGCCGTCAGAAAGCGCGGGCACGTTGACTGTTCCGCCGCTCGAAGTGACGCGCGGATTCAGCGCGGACTGCGGCTCATCGCCCTTGGGTATGCGATAGGCGATCACCGCAGTGTCAGCATAAAATTGCGGCGGCACGGTGATTTTGCCGTCCGGACCGCGGCGGCCGGGAACGCTGAAATCCTGAAAGGGTCCATCCACCTCGGGCGGGTGCGGCAGCGTGCCGGTGAAAGGCCGGCCGCCTTCGACGCGCGTAGCTGTCCACACCATCTTCTTCATACCCTGCGCGGGTGGAACCCACGGGCCTCCGGTTTCGCTCCATCCCGGGGAGCTGGCGATGGCAACTTCCATGCCATAGCTGCGCGCGGTGTCCACAGCATAGTTGAAGGCGTGTTTCCACTCCGGCGTCATGTAAATGAGCCGCTGGGGAACCACCTGCGGCGTGTTGATGGCGCCTTCAAAGATGGTGACGCCGCCGAGTCCCACACGATGCATCCAGTCGAGATCGAGCTTGATGCCCTCCTCGGAGATGTTGCCGTTCATCCAGTGCCACCACACGCGCGGGCGGGCGCTGTTTGGCGGATCGAGGAAGCCCTGGTAGAGGGTGTCGATATTGGCTGCGGGAGCGGCGGGCGATTGAGCGGGCAAGGTCGCGGCGAAAGCCGCAGAACCAAGGAGGGCGATGAAGAGCGAGCGGCGCGGAATCATTGCGACCTGTCCCTATTCAATTTTCCGAAAGCACTATTTCTTTGGCGCCACGGTGGCGCGCGTGGAGCCGGTGGAGATGCCGCCATCGACAAGCAGGGTCTGCCCGGTGATGTAGCGGCTTGCTTCCGATGCGAGAAAGACGATGGCGCCGTCGAGATCGTGCGGCTCGCCGGGACGCTTCACGGGAATGCGATCGACCAGATACTCGACCCACGCGGAGTCTTCGTAGAGAACCTTGTTCTGCTCGGTGCGAAACCAGCCCGGCGCGAGGCAATTCACGGTGACGCCATGCTTGCCCCAGTCGTCGGCGAGGCTCATGGTCAACTGGCGCACGCCGCCGCGGCTGGCGCCATAAGGCGCGAGGCCGGCGTAGCCGAAGACGCTGGTGACGGAACCGATGTTGACGATGCGGCCGTAGCCGTGGGCGACCATGCGGCGGGCGACGGCCTGGGCGACGAAGAACGTGCCCCGGAGATTGGTGTCGAGAATCTGGTTCCAGTCGGACCAGGTCACGTCGAGAGCCGGCTTGCGGATGTTCATTCCGGCGTTGTTGACAAGGATGTGGATCGCGCCGAATGCGGCTTCGGCGTCGGCGGCCATCTTCTCGATGCTTTCCAGGGAGAGGACATCGAGCTCGAGCGAGAGCGTGCGGCGGCCGAGGTTTTCCATTTCGGCAGCGAAAGGAGCCAGGGTTGCGCGATTGCGGCTGGTGAGGACGAGGTCGGCGCCGGCTCGAGCGAGAGCGCGCGCAAAGTACTGGCCAAGGCCGCGGCTGGCGCCGGTAACGACAGCGACCTGGCCGGTGAGATCGAAGAGTGCGACGGGGGTGGGACGGCTCATTGCAGCCTCAGGGTAAGGATTATCTTCATCAGGTTGGGCTCGCGCGCGTGCAGGCGCGCAAACCAGCGCGGGCCGTCTTTGAGCGCGGCGATGGCGGCGATCAGCGGGCCGACAACGATGTTGCCGCCGGCGCCGAGATCGATGGTCCGCGGATAGCAAAGGTTAAACATCGCAAAGATCAACCGCGGCGCGAAGGCTCGAGATGGGATCGTGCGTGGGGATGAACTCATGCGCGACATAGCCCTCGAAGCCCGTGTTCGCAATGGCACGCATGACGCCGTCCCATTGTACCTCTTGCGTATCGTCCAGCTCATGGCGGCCGGGAACACCGCCGGTGTGGAAGTGGCCGATCCAGGCGGCGTTGGGGGCGAGGTTGGCGAGGATGGTCGCGATCAGATCGCCCTCCATGATCTGCATGTGGTAGATGTCGTAGAGCAATTTGACATGCGGCGAGTTGACGGCCTCGACCACGCGCACGCCCCAGGCGGTGTGATCGGCCATGTAGTCGGGGTGATTCACCTTGCTGTTAAGCAGCTCCATGCAGATGGTGACGCCGTTGTCTTCGGCAATTTTCTTCACCCGGTTGAGGCCGGCGATGGCGTTGCGCGCGCCTTCGTCGTCGCTCATGCCGCGGCGGTTGCCGGAGAAGGTGATGACGTTGGGAATGCTGGCCCGGGCGGCGAGCGGAATGTTGGCGCGAAAACCGGCTTCAATGGCGGCGTGATTCTCGGTGCGGTTGAGCGCGTCGGGAATGGTGCCGCCCCCGGCGTAGGCCATGGTGCAGATGAGTCCGTAGCGGCGGGGGATTTCATATTCGTCAGGATTGAGGAGATCGATGCCTTTGAGGCCGATCTCTGCCGCGGCGGCGCAGAGCTGCTCAAGGGGGATTTCCTGATAGCACCAGCGGCAGACGGATTGATGGATTCGGTTCTTGCGCACGGGCGGGCCGCTCTCTGCGCCGGCCAAAGGGGCGAGAGGCGTGAGTGCGGCTGCGGCCAGCGAGGATTTGAGCACTGCGCGGCGGCTGAATTGCGGCGAGTTCATGGATGGCGTTTGGACTGCAAAGAGAAATGATACGTGGTTGGGCCGCTGATGCGAAGCCCCGGCAAGGTGACAAAAAGGCGATCGCAGGACCCCGTTCGACTCTGATCGTCCGCCCGCGCAGCCGATCGCCGCTCAGGGCAGGCTTTGGCGGCGTCCCGCGCAAGCGGGACTTCGCTCAAGATGACAGCGTGCACTTTGGTTGGCTAGAAGGTGAAGGCAAGCCCGCCGCGGAGGGCGCGCTGGCTCTGGGCAAAGATAAGAAGCGAGCCGTCGCTGAGGATGTAAGGACGGTAGCCCTCGGCGAGCAGGTTGCGGACGTCGAGGAAAGCCTCCACGCCGCCGGAGCCATCGCGGGCAATGTGAATGGGTTGGCGGAAGTGGAGGCTGAGATAGGGCTCGGCGGCTTCGAGCTCGAAGGGGGCAACGGCAGTCACGGTGTCGTCAGCCTGCCATCGATAGCTGGCGCGCCAGCGAGTGTGCGTGCCGTCTAAGGTGCCGGAGAGCGAAATAGAATAAGCCTCCGTGCGCCGGGGATGGGCTGCCGCGAAAATCTGGGTGAATCCGGAGGGGCCGGGCAAGGGTGGCATCACCAAAGCGGCGCCGTCGAGGTAGCTGAGGCGGACGCGGGCCTGGCAGGGAAGGCTGTGCTCGACGGACGCCTCCACGCCTTTGGCCGAGAATGCCGGGCCGGCCGCGCGAAGCAGGCCGCTCGAAGAGTCAAGCAGCGCAGGAACGGAATCCTGGGAGACGAAGCGGCCCATAGCTTCAAGGACGGGATTCTCGAGGTTGTCGGAATACACGAGAACCGCCATTCCCAAGCCGTCAGAGCTACGCTCCCAGCCGATCTCCTGGTGCAGACCACGCTCGATCACCAGTTCGCCGCCGCGCTCAGAGAGTTGGGGCAGCGTGGCCGCGGCATCGGTTTCGTCGTTGGCGTTTGGATTGGGAACCATGGTGGCGACACGGTAATGCACCTGGGAGTTGCCGCCGTGCCATGCGATGGTGGCGAAGGGCAGGCCGCCGGCAAGAGTATCCGGCGACGGGCCGGCGAGACGGGCAAGCACTTCCGTGGCGCCGGCTTCGGCTTCGATGGCTTCGCCCAGGCGCATGGTTTCTTCAGAACGGATGGCAGCCTCGTCCAGCCCCTGATCGCCGGAGCCGTCCGCGTCTTCAGGATGAATGGCTATTGCGGCGACGGACTGAACCGAGCCGGCAAAGCCCAGATCCTGGCGGAAACCGAGCATCGACTCCATTCCGGCATCCGAGTCCGGAGCAAAATCGACGCGCGCCAGCAACTCACGGCTGTCCGAGGGCGTGTCCTCCACGGCGGCGGTATAACGCTCGCCGCTCTCGCCGAAGGTTCCGGCCTGGCCGGTGGCCATCAGACGGGCCTTGAGTTTGGGCGTCGCCGAGGGGCCGTCGGTGACGACAACCAGCGGGCCATCTTCAAGCCAGCGCAGCAACGGGCGATTGGCCGCAGAGCGCAGAGTCCAGGCCCAGTCGTCTTTCTGGTTGCTGCCGGCGCGCGGCGCGGCCGGAAGCCACTGCATGACCTCGTAAAGCGTATTGAGGGTGAGGTTGACGACGGTGGCGCGGCGGACGCGGACATTCTCGCGCAACGCAGGCAGGAAAGACGGTCCCATGGCCTTGAGAGCGTAGCGGCCGGGAAACAGGGAGGAGATGACGAAGCGGCCGTAGCCGTCGGTGTAGACGCTGGAAATGACGCTGAGGTCGGGACGCAGAAGCTGGACTTCGACGCCGATCTGAGGCACGCCGGCCGAGTCGCGCACATATCCGGCCACCGACGCGGAGGCCGCCCGGCATACCGGAACAGCTCCCAAAGCGATGAGCACGGCGAAACCCGCGAGATAGGCACTACGCTTCATCAACAGATTAGTGACCCGCCGCGTCCCCCTGGCAGATTCCCCGAAAAATCCCACCCCGCGCACTGTCCAGATCTGCGGTCCGGATCCAAGCCTCGCAGGATCACCTCTATTCCACGACAAAAGGCGCCGATTGCGCAATCTCTTGTTTCGAAATTGCCTCATTTATTTTCACCGTCACCTGGTACTTACCCGGTTCCAGCCCGGCGATGGGCACCGATTTAGCCACGGTCAACTCGTCGCTGTGTTCCCCTAAGTCCTTTGATTCAAGTTGCTTCTGCAATAGCACGGCCCCCGTTGCATCGGTAATCTCGTAGGTGACCGTGGCGGAATTGCTTTTGGTCGCGTCGTTAATGCCCAGGTTATAAACCTGCATCCAGAAGTTGAGGTCCTGGTCCCGCTTGAAGCTCACGGGCGCGGCCGGGGTGGCACTGACCCGGGGGCGGATAAAGGTATTGCCGATGACGTAGTCGCCCTCCCCGATGTCATGGGAGGAGACGGGGTGCATCTCGTCGGCCAGGATCAGGGAGGAGGTGCCGAGCTTCTCGTCGTCAAAGAAGGGCACATTCAGAGCGCGGCCGTAGAGACCGATGTGGTCGGGGTTGTTTACGTCCTTGATGGCGATATCGAGACGGTAGAGACCGGGCTGCAGAGGAAGCGACTTCCAGTAGACGGACCGGCGGTCGAGGGTCTTTTCGAGAAGCTCCGAGGGCTGGTCGATTTCGACTGTCTCTTCGAAGGTCTGCACGGTTTTGTGCATGATCGTGGTCACCTTGCCCAGGATGTTGACCTGGCCCTTGGAGACGCCATCCTTGGTCACGAAGGTGATATCGCGGTTCCTGATCTGCAGGGTGATGGGAACCAGATCGGTATTGTCGGTGACCTTGACGAAATCGGTGCGCACATCGAAAGGAAAGACCGGGCCGGTGAGGAGCTTGTGGGTGGAGAAGGCGTCGAGGTCATTCTCGAGGTCTTTGAACTGGACCGGCGGAGGCGCGAACAGCTTGGCCGCGAGCTCGATGCGGTCGAACTCCTTGCCCTGGGAGGCGCTGTTCATGGGACCAGCGCCCAGGTTCTCGAGGCCGCCGCCCTTGAAGCGGTCGGTCTTGTCCTGATGATTCATCTCCTCGTAGTTGGTGAGGCCGGCGCCGGGGACATGGAGGAGCGC
>JASHUF010000518.1 GCA_030040175.1 Acidobacteriaceae bacterium | reverse complement strand
CGTGGTCGAGCAGATTGCGCGTGGCGAGCTCGCGGGCGAAGCGGCAGGCGGCGCGCATGGGGCCCATGGTGTGCGAACTCGAAGGGCCGACGCCGATTTTATAGAGCTCGAAGAGGCTCGCGGTCACGGCTAAGATTGTAGCTTTTTGAGTGGTGAGTGGTGAGTGGTGAGTGGTGAGTGGTGAGTGGTGAGTGGTCAGTGGTCAGTGGTCAGTGGTCAGCGGAGCAGCGGAGACGATTATGGTTTTTCCGGCCAGTCTTTGTCGGGGCTCACGGGCAGCGGCTGATTGGGGCCCAGATTCTCAGGGCTGATGGCGGCCAAGACGAAGTTTTCCGGCGGAACCGGACTTCCAGCGAGCCGGCGCAACATGGCCAGTTGGCCGGCGTGGGTCATCGCATCGGAGAACGGGCCTTGCAGCAAGATCTCCGGAGCAATTTCGCGCAGCGGAGCCCCGGTCTCAAGATGCCGGGCCAGGTCTTCGAGGACTTCATGGAAGTGAGCGATCGCTTGGGCGAACTCCGGGAGCTCCGGCGGGCGATAGATTCCGCCGATCAGGTGAGTGCGCGCGTAGCCCATGAGGCTATCCATGTGGCGGATGAGCTCATGGGGCGTGCGCACCTTGGGAGCCGCGCGGAAAGAAGCAAACTCCGGCGGCGCATCGCGCAGCGCCTTCTGCGTCCGGTAGGCCAGCGCGGCCAGAAAGTGCCGGAGCATCTGTCTCCGTTCGTCCATTGCTCGTCCTTTCCCCACTGGAGTGCGCTGATCTTATCTCCATGGTAAAGGTTCGAGCGCCGAGGTTCCCTATTCCCTATTCCCTACTTCTGTTCCCTGTTCTGGTACACTCGCTGTCAATCCTCCAGCCATGCTGTTCAAAGCCCTCAGCGCCGCGGTCTACGGCATCGACGCCAACCTCATTGACGTGGAGGTGGATTATAGCGGCGTGGTCAGCGAGCAGGATCATTTTCACACCGTGGGCCTGCCCGATGCGGCGGTGCGCGAGAGCCGCGACCGCGTGCGCGCGGCCATCAAGAACTCCGGCTACCTGATTCCGCCCACGCACATCACCATCAACCTGGCGCCGGCCGATCTCAAAAAGGAGGGTTCGGGATTCGATCTACCCATCGCGGTGGGCATCCTGGGCGCGTACGGAGCCCTGCGCACCAGCGACCTGAGCCGCTTTCTGCTGGTGGGCGAGCTGGGGCTGGATGGAGGCGTGCGGCCCATCCCGGGCATGCTCCCGATTGCGATCCTCGCGCGCGAGAAGCAGATTCCCAGCCTGATTCTGCCCGCAGGCAACGCGGCCGAGGCCGCGGTGGTGGAAGGCGTGAATGTGTACCCGGTTGCCTCGCTCCTCGACGTGCTGGAGCTGCTGAACTCAGCGGTCCTGGGTGCGATCCAGCGCGAGCCGTTTCACGTGGCCACGGAAAAGCTGCTGGGCGAGCTGCAGCACTTCCCGCTGGACTTTCGCGACGTGCGCGGCCAGCAGACAGCCAAGCGCGCCCTCGAAGTGGCCGCTGCGGGCAGCCACAATATTCTCATGATCGGGCCGCCCGGCTCGGGGAAGACCATGCTGGCGAAGAGGCTGCCTTCGATCCTGGCGCCGCTCACGTTCGACGAAGCCCTGGAGACGACGAAGATTCACTCCGTGGCCGGGGTACTGGACGCGGGCGCCGGACTGGTGACGCAGCGGCCCTTCCGCTCGCCGCATCACACCATCTCCGACGCGGGGCTCATCGGCGGCGGCATTGTGCCGCGGCCGGGCGAGGTTTCGCTGGCGCACAACGGCCTCTTGTTTCTGGACGAGCTGCCGGAGTTTCCCCGCAACGTGCTGGAGGTGATGCGGCAGCCGCTCGAAGACCACACGGTGACTATTGCGCGCGCGTCGATGTCGCTGAGTTTTCCCGCGCGCTTCATGCTCGCAGCGGCCATGAATCCATGCCCTTGCGGGTACTTCAACGACAAGTCGCGCGAATGCCTGTGCACGCCGCCGATGATCCAGCGCTACGTGGCCAAGATTTCCGGTCCGCTGCTCGACCGCATCGATATTCATATCGAGGTGCCGGCGGTGCAATACAAGGAGCTGCGCGGCGGGGCGGCGGCCGAGGGCTCGGCAGAGATTCGCGCGAGGGTGCTGAGGGCGAGGCAAGTCCAACGAGAACGATTTACCAAGGCCAACGAAAAGATCTACTCGAATGCGCAGATGACGACCCGCCAGATCCGTGCCTACTGCGAGCTGGGCGCCGACGCCGAGCGGCTGCTGGAGCGGGCCATGCAGCAACAGGGGCTGACGGCACGAGCGCACGACCGCATTCTCAAAGTTGCGCGGACCATCGCCGATCTCGAAGAGGCCGAGAGCCTGGCCGTAGCCCACCTCGCCGAGGCGATCCAGTACAGGACCCTGGACCGGAGTTATTGGGCGTGAAACCGGCCGGCTGAGGCTTATGCCCCGATGGATCCGCCCAATTCCGGCTTGAGGGCCCTGTGGAAGAATGGGGCAAATCTCGAGGCTCATGATGTCGAAGCTTCTTTAGATAAATCCAATAAATCTAAATACTTAGAAAGCCAATTGCGCGCGTGAGAGAACCGTTACGAACGACGCAGCCAGGGAAGAAAAAGGAGTTGACCTTGAGGCACGCCCG
>JASHUF010000517.1 GCA_030040175.1 Acidobacteriaceae bacterium | reverse complement strand
TCGCCCGCCTGCGGGCTGATTCGCGCGATGGGTCTACCATGCCGTGTCACGATCACGGTTTCACCCTGTTCCACCTGGTCAAGGATGCGAAGGAAGTGGGTCTTGGCTTCAGAAGCTTGTACCGTCTGCATAAATTTCAACCAGTCAAATTGACTGGTCAATATTATACCACGGCGAAGTGGCTCTCCCCATTTTCTCTAAAAACCATTGGCCACCAGCCACTCCGCGGTCAGATCGAGCCCGTCCTTCTGCGCGGCTCGCTGTCCTGCGGCCAGCTTCACCAGCACATCGGCCTCGATGTTCACCGGCGCGCCCGACCGAAGTGTATGCAGGTTGGTGCGCCAGTACGTCAAGGGAAGAATCGCCATCGAGATCGTCTCGCCGTCGAATCCGGCGATCGTGAGGCTGATGCCTTCAATCGCCACCGAGCCCTTGTCGACCATCCAGGCCCTGGTGTTCTCGGGGACGCGGACCTTCAGCGTCCAATCGGTGGTCTTCCTGTCAAAATTCGGGCTCGACTCCGGAATGACCGGCTCCAGCGCCGTCAGCACACCGGTTCCGTCCACGTGCCCCTGCACCACGTGCCCGCCCAGCGGGCTGCCTGCGGCGGTGGGCAGCTCCAGATTCACCTGTGCGCCGGGCTCAAGCGCGCCCAGAGAGGTGCGTTCGAGGGTTTCCCGCGCCAGGTCGGCGTGGAAGGAATGCGGCTCGGGATCGAGCGCGGTCAGGCAGACGCCCGATACCGCAAGCGAGTCGCCTTCGCGCAGCCGCTCCGCGATGCCGGGCGCTTCGACAGTGATGCGATGGACGCCGCCCCTCGGTTCGAGGCTGACGAGGGTTCCGGTCCGTTCGATGATGCCGGTGAACATGGCCGTATTGTAACGGCGCAGGAACGATGAAGCGGCAATCCCGCCGATTTTGCAGAGTGCGAAGATCGAATCCGAAGCGTTGCGCGTTTGGTTGGGATCGGTATCTGCTTCACGCGGCAGCTTGCAGCCTTGCGTGCGAAAAAATGTGACAAACGGCGCAGAAGCCGGTACGGGGGACCAGTCCTCTGCGGCGCGGGACGAATGACAACGGCGATGGGCCGAGCGCTGCGCAAGCTGGGATTTGTACGGCGCCGCAGGCGAATCAACCCGCGCAAATGTGACCAATGCCTGACGACTTTTCTCTTCGAAATGCGTAGATTGCATTGCAGGCAGGAGGTTGATGGCAATGCAAAACACGCTTCGTTCCCTGGTGGTGGCGTCCTTTGTCCTGGTATCTTCAGCGCTCGCCGCCAAGGCCGTGCAGGCGGCGGCCACGCTCGACGTTCCCTTTACCTTCACGGTCGGCGGCAGGGTTTGCCCCGCAGGCCGGTACAGCGTGCGCATGGACAACGTAATCAGGTCCGTGGAGCTCCAGGGAGCTTCGCAAAGTTTCAACTGGATACTCCATCCCGGCGACCCTGCTCCCACTGATCGTAGCGTGGTGCTGAGGTTCGTCCATGTGGGCTCGCAGTATGTGCTCCGGTCGATTCAGTTCGGGCCCATGATCACTTCGCGGCTGGACAAGACGGCGAAGGCGCCGGAGATCGAGCAGGGCGGGGCTGAGATCGCGATAAGGGCCGGCGAGTAGGAAGGGCGATTCCGTGCGGTCCGCGCCAGTCGATTTCAAGCGCGTTGGATCGAGCGCATGGCATCGAGCGCGTTGCCCCTGGGCCGTGCGCTTCCCGGATCGGCTCCCGCGCGCCCCTTTATGCCGGCTGGGAAGCGTCTGCTTCCCGCGCCGCGCCCGCCGGCCAGGGATCCTTGAGCAGCGCGCACAGGCCGAGATCGTTGCCGTACCGCTCGATCTCGACTTGGGGCAGTTGGACGAAGCTCGTCATGCCGCGAAACGCGGGCACGGCATCCGATCCCATGATCTGCGGGGAAACGAACAGGTGCACGCGGTCGACTAATCCGCCGGCCAGGAGAGACGTGTTCAACCGGGTGCCGGATTCGGTCAAGAGCGTGAGAATACCCTCCTCGCCGAGCTTGTCCAGCAGTTTGCCCAGCGGCACGCGGCCCGCCTGCGCCCCCAGAGACGACGATTTGTCGCCAGAAGTCCCCGCGTCGGCCGGCAGCACCTCCACGCGCACGCCGCGCCGGCGCAGTTCGCTGGCTCGCGCCTCGTCGTTCGACACCGTATAAATCACCACATCGTCCTGCGCGCTGGCCACCATCTTGGCGTCGAGGGGCATGCGCAGCGCGGAATCGAGCACGATGCGCAGGAGGGGACGGCGCCGGCGCAGGCCGCTGCGGTCGGTGAGCAGGGGGTCGTCGGCCACCACCGTGTCCACGCCCACCATGGCCGCATCCGCCTGCCAGCGCAGGGGCTGCACGGCCGCGCGCGCGGCTTCGCTGGTGATCCAGTAAGTTTCCCCTGCCGGATGCCGGCCCGCCGGCGGCGCAATGCGCCCGTCGAGCGACATGGCCACCTTCATCAGCACGAACGGCCGCTGGTGCTGGCTCCAGCGCGCAAAGCCCTCGTTAAGACGGCGTGCTTCAGACTCGCAAACGCCGAGCGTGACCTGCATTTCAGCGGCGCGCAGGCGTTCTGCGCCGTGCCCGGCCACGTTGGGGTTGGGATCGACGGTTGCTATCACGACGCGCGCCAGCCCGGCGTCAATCAAGGCGCCGGTGCAGGGGGGCGTGCGGCCGGTGTGATTGCAGGGCTCAAGCGTGACATAGGCCGTGCCGCCGCGCAGCCGGTCCTCTTTCCCGCCCGAGGGGGCGTGCTGCCGCGCCTCGCGCAGGGCGATGACTTCGGCGTGGTCGACCAGGTCGTATTCGTGCCAGCCCTCGCCCACCACCTGACCCGCGCGGTCGAGAATCACGCAACCGACCACGGGATTGGGCGAGCACAACCCGATGCCGCGCTGCGCAAGCTCGAGCGCGCGGCGCATCCAGTAAGTGTCCCGATCAGCCTGAGTGCTCATGCGTCGGTCGAAGGAACTTTCAAGTGTATATCGAATGAGTGGACCGCGCAGAATCCGTCTGAAGTGAGGATTAGCGCCGCGATGCGGGGACACGGCCAAGGCGCGGATCGTGACGAAGGAGCAGATCGCAGGCATGGAGCGCCTCCTGCTCAAAGCCGGGGCTGTCACTGGGGATGAGGAGCCAGTGGCCGATCTTGCCGCCGAGAAGTTCGATGGGGCGGAGGGAAGGGAACTCGCGGCGAAGCCTCGGGTCGGCAGGACTTGTGCCTTCGGAGAGGACGAGCCAGACGCCGTTGTCTCGAGGCGATCGAGTGTGGTCGCGCAGCATGCAAACGATACGGTCGCCCAGGTAGACGGCGAATCCCGAGAACATGCGGCGCACCTCGGGGCTCAGAGGCGCGAGGGCCTCGATGACAAATGGGTGCGGGGGTTTCGGTTTGGGTTTGGCGGCGCGCGGCATGGGGGCTTCAATCCAGCAGGGAGTCCACGAACTCGGCCGGCGAAAACTCGAGCAGGTCGCCCATCTGCTCGCCCACGCCCGCAAAACGCACCGGCAAGTTCAGCTCGCGGGCAATGGCCACGGCGATGCCGCCCTTGGCCGTGCCGTCCAGTTTGGTGAGCAGGATGCCGGTCACGCCGGCCGACTCCGTAAACAGCCGCGCCTGCTGCAGGCCGTTCTGCCCCGTGGTTGCGTCCATCACCAGCAGCACTTCGTGCGGAGCGCCGGGGACCAGGCGCGCCGCGGTGCGCCGCATCTTGTCGAGCTCGTCCATCAATCCCGACTTGGTGTGCAGCCGTCCCGCCGTATCGACATAGAGATCCTGGATGCCGCGCGCCTTGGCTGCCGCAATGGCATCATAGAGCACCGCTGCCGGGTCGCCGCCCTGGCGGGTTTTGATCATCTCCACGCCCGAGCGCGCCGCCCATACCTCAAGCTGCTCGATGGCAGCGGCGCGGAAGGTATCCGCGGCGCAAAGGAGAACGGAGTTCCCCTGCGCGCGGGACCAAGCGGCGAGTTTGCCGCTGCTGGTGGTTTTGCCGGTACCGTTCACGCCCACCAGGAACGTCACCTTCGGCGGCGCATCCGGCGCCGCAATCGGCCGTCGCGGGGCTTCAAGAATTGCTTGCAATTGCTGCTTGAGCAGCGCGCGCAGTTCTTCGCCGTCCTCGATGGCATGACGGCGTGCGCGATCCCGCAGCGCATCGAGCACGGCCGTCGTCGTGAGCACGCCCAGGTCGCTTGAGAGCAGCGCGGTCTCCAGCTCTTCGAGCGCGCGATCGTCCACAATGCGCGTCATGGCGGCAAGGTCGGCGATTTTGGCGGAAAACGACTCGCGCGTCCGCGAGACCGCCTGCCGCATGCGTTCAAAGAAGCCGGCCTTGCGCTCCGCGGCCGAAGATGCGCTCAGGTTCGATGCGCCATCCGGCGGGGCTTGCGCCTGTGGCGTTGCCTCGCTTTCTTTCTTGCCTCGAAATAAACCGATCATCCTGCCATCCAAGTTCCAGTTTATAGCGATTCGCTGGCTGTCCCCGGTCTCAAGATCGAGACCGGGGGCACGCGCACAGTTGAGCGTGCTGCGGGTACAGTCCAGACCCTCCCATGGTGCATTCGCCGCGATTCGGTTCGGACGCGAACCGCAGGTTCGATAATCTGGAGAGAAGGCCGTTTTCTCCTGATTGGCTTCATGCTGCCCGGCCGAGGACGGCTTTCTCGGGTTGCATTGCAAAATCACTGAATACACATGACAGGAACGCACACACATCCTCTCGAAAGAATCATGGAAAGCCGCATCGCCATCCTCGACGGCGCCATGGGCACCACCATCCGCGCCTACGGGATGAAGGAAACCGACATTCGGGGCGAACGTTTCAAGGATGTGAAGAAGGACCTGCTGAACAACGGCGACCTGTTCACGCTGACGCAGCCGGAGATGATCGGCGACATCCATCGCCGGTTTCTCGCAGCCGGCGCCGACATCATCGAGACCAATACCTTCGGCGCCACCAGCATCGCGCAGAGCGAATTCTTTGTAGAAGACCCGCGGGAACGCGGCGGGCGCAAGGATCCGGCGTTCTATCAGTCGGTGATTGACGACCCGTTTCTCGGCAACCTCGCGCGGGAGATCAACGAGAGTTCGGCGCGGCAGTGCCGAGCGTGGGCGGATCGCTTCGCGAATGAAACCGGCCGGCAGCGGTTCGTCGCCGGAGCGCTTGGGCCGCTGACGGTGTCGCTTTCCAATTCGCCCGACGCCGACGATCCCGGGTTTCGCGTGGTCACCTTCGACCAGGTGAAGACTGCGTACGCCGAGCAGGCGCGCGCGCTCATGGCAGGGGGAGCAGACCTGCTGCTGGTGGAGACCATCTTCGACTCGCTGAATGCCAAAGCGGCATTGGTTGCCATCCAGGAAGTCTTCAAAGAAGAAGGGAAAAAGCTGCCCATCATGATCTCGGCCGCTGTGGGGCGCGGCGGAGAAACCATGATCTCGGCGCAGACAGTGGAAGCGTTCTGGGCCTCGGTGCGGCACGTGAAGCCTTTTTCGGTTGGACTCAACTGCTCGCTCGGTCCGGACCTGATGTATCCGTTCCTCGCGGAGCTCGCGGAGAAAGCCGACGTTCCCATTTCCTGCTACCCGAATGCGGGCCTTCCCAATCCGCTTGCGGAAACGGGATTCGATCTTGGGCCGCAGGACATGGCTCGCTTCCAGGGCGAGTTTGCGCGCGCTGGTCTTGTCAACATTGCCGGCGGCTGCTGCGGCAACACGCCTGAGCACATCGCCGCGATCGCCAAGGCGCTTGAAGGGCTGCCGCCGCGCAAGTGGCGCGCGGCGCCGTCTTCGGAGTCCAGCGAAGAAACCTGCCCGGCGGAAGGCGGGCGCCGCGCATGAGCACGCTTCAGAGTCCTGCCCTTGCCGGCGGACCCGCGGCCTTGCGCGGAAAACCCCTGCGTCTTTCCGGATCGCAGCCCTTCACGCAGCAGGCGGGCGTGTTTATCCTGATCGGCGAACGCACCAACATCGCCGGCTCGCCCAAATTTGCCAGGCTCATCAAGGAAGGGAAATACGAGGAAGCTGTCAGCATAGCGCGGCAGCAGGTGGAGAGCGGCGCCAACGTGCTCGACATCTGCATGGACGAAGGCATGATCGACGGCGTCGCCGCGATGACGCGCTTCCTGCAGCTGCTGGCCGGCGAGCCCGAAGTCGCGAAGGTCCCGTTCATGGTGGACTCCTCCAAGTGGGAAGTGATCGAGGCAGGCTTGAAATGCATGCAGGGCAAAGGCATTGTGAACTCCATCTCGCTTAAGGAGGGCGAAGAGAAGTTTCGCCATCATGCCGCTACGGTGCTCAAGTACGGCGCCGCGGCGGTGGTGATGGCCTTTGACGAGCGCGGCCAGGCAGCCACGT
>JASHUF010000516.1 GCA_030040175.1 Acidobacteriaceae bacterium | reverse complement strand
GGGCTTCATTGCCGGCGCCTGCTGTCTGGCCATCGTCGCCTGGATTCTTCCCCCCGATCCGTTCGACCTTCGCCTGGGCGACGAGGAATTCTTCAATACCAATCAGATCGGCAATCTCTGCGCCGTCGCCATTTTCTTCGCCCAATACCTCATGCGCCGCGGGCAACGCCGCTGGACCTTGCCCATTGTTTTTCTCGCGCTCACGCTGGTCCGCAGCTTGAGCAAGGCCACGCTCGTCGCTTTTCTTGCCGCTGAGATATTTTTGCTTCTTTGGGACAAGTCGATCGCGCGCAAGACCAAGCTGCTTGTGACTCTGGCTGCGTTGATCGTCGTGATCGCTTTCTGGGGTTTGTTCCAGGCTTACTTTGACATTTACACCAATGCCGGTAATCAGGCCGAATCGCTCACCGGCCGCACCGGCATCTGGGCCATGGTGCTGGACGAGGCGCTCTACCGCCCGATCCTCGGCCACGGCTTCGACTCGATGTGGAAAGTGGTCCCGCCCTTTGGTCCGGACGCCTTCGAGCCCCGCCACGCGGAGAACGAGCTGCTCCAGCAGTTCTACGCCTATGGCGCCGCCGGCCTGCTTCTGCTGGCTGGAATTTACGGCAGCCTATGGATGCAGATGCGCAGGCTTCCGCGCAGTCCATTGAGGCTGGTCTTCTTCAGTATTCTGCTCTACGTTCTTATTCGCGGTCTCGCCGAATCCGAACCCTTCGACCTTCTGCTCCCGCTCTGGTTCATCGTGCTTTTGAGCCTGCTCATCGAGCTCGCCGCCGCACCGCAATCCGCGTCCGCGCTCGCCGGTCCTGCCCCGGAAAACGCCATCCCCGCGCCCGTCTCCGGCGCCGGACCAGCGGAAACTCCGTTCCAGACTTAAAATTGTCATAGCATTGTAATTTCCGTGCCGCAGACCGTTCCTGGGAGGGCCGTTCCCTGCACAATAGAAGCGAGAGGCCCTGAATGATGATTCATGTGATGGAACCCGTTCCTGATGCTCGCTCTGTCTCACCGCCCGTGGCCAATCTCGGCTCGATCCTTATCGTCGAAGACGACCCGCGCATGCAGAAGGTCCTGCGGCGCATCTTCTCCGCCGAGCACTACTCCGCCATTGTCGCCGGCGACGGCCAGACCGGCATCGATCTCTTTCGCCGCGAGCGGCCGCTCGCCGTGGTTCTCGATCTCATCCTGCCGCACATCTCCGGCCGCGAGCTTTGCCAGCAATTCAAGAGTCTCGCTCCCGAGGTTCCCGTGGTCGTGCTCAGCGCCATCACTGAAGTTGCCGACAAGGTCCTCCTGCTGGAGCTCGGCGCCGACGACTACGTGACCAAGCCCTTCAGCCCGCGCGAGCTCACTGCCCGCGTGCAGGCGGCCATTCGCAGGCAGCGCAAACCCGCCGCGCAAACCGCCTATCGCTTCGCCGATTGCGAAGTGGATTTCCGCAAGATGACGGTCCGCCGCAACGGCGTCCCCGTCGTACTCACCGCGCATGAGTTCAAGCTCCTCAAATTCTTCACCGAGAACGCCGAGCGTGTACTCACCCGCGACGTGCTTCTCAATGAGGTCTGGGGTTATAATTTCTATCCCACCACGCGGACGGTGGATAATCAGATTCTCAAGCTGCGCCAGAAGCTGGAGCCGGATCCGGCGAATCCAAAGCACCTGCTCACCATCTACGGGGCAGGGTATAAATTCGTCCCGTGATTCTCTCCCGGTTTTCCGGTTTCGAGCATTGCGGAGCCACGGCGCCCCGGTGGTTGGCCGTGCGTGAGGCTTAAGGTGGCACAGGAAGCGGAAAACCGCCGCAATGCCAGGCCCCCGGCGGCGGGGACTCTCGAAGCCCGGCATGGGGAAAACGAACGCACCCCGCTCACCGGCGGCGCGCCTCGCCGCCAGGGCATTCGCACTTACGCCCTTCTTATCCTCGCCACGGCCGCGGTGACGGTGATCGTCACCAGTCTCAGCCTCCTGCTTATCCGTCACCGCCTGCGCGATCAGGTCGAAGCCGGCCTAGCGCAGGATCTCGAGCGTTCCGTGATCAACTTTCAAAACCTTCAGGCCGAGCGGCTCCGCGCCCTCGACCGCGAAAACGCTCTTCTCGCCGAGCTGCCTACGCTCAAGGCGCTCATGACCAGCGGCGACGATCGCACCATCCAGGACGGCGCCCTCGAGTTCTGGCAGATCAGCAGCACCGATCTGTTCGCGCTCGCCAATTCAAGCGGCCGCATCGTCGCCACTTATACCCGCAGCGCTTCCGCCGGAAACACGCTGCGCCCGCAATTGGCGGCCCTGCTCGCTTCTCCCGGCAAACACTACCTCGTCGATGGCGGCTCGCTCTACTCCTGTTCCGTTCGTCCGCTCTTCTTCGGCAGCGCGGAAAACGGCACTCTCCTCGGCTACGTGGTCAGCGGCGTCTCCATCGATCGCACGGTGCGCGAAATCAGCCAGCCGACCGGCGTCGAGGCCACTTTCCTGAGCGCGGGTGAGGCGGTTGCCGGCACACTCGCTCCTGCCATGCAGGCCGAACTTGCCCGCCCGCCGCAGCTGCTTGCCGCAAGCCCCCCCGCGCCTTTCACGGTGAGGATCGGAGACTCGCGTTTTCTTGCCGCCGCCGAGGATCTTTCCGCCGCTTCCACGGCTCCGCTCGATCTTGTCGTTCTCAAATCCCTCGATCCCGCCGCGCAGTCCATCAACCGCATCGATCGCATCGTGCTCAGCGCAGGCCTGCTCGCATTGCTCTCCGGCATCGCCCTCGTCACCATTCTTTCCCGCCTCATCACACGGCCCCTCGAAGAGCTCTC
Source organism: Acidobacteriaceae bacterium (assembly GCA_030040175.1). Lineage (GTDB taxonomy): Bacteria > Acidobacteriota > Terriglobia > Terriglobales > Acidobacteriaceae > Telmatobacter. The sequence continues at coordinate 1,639 of JASHUF010000516.1, read as the reverse complement.
CCGCAGCGTCCGCGCCTTCGGACGCGGCGACAGCAAATATCGCGTGCCCCGCCACGGCACGCAGGAGGTGCGCCAGCTCAGCCAGGCCTTCGCCGCCATGCGCCGCCAGATTCAGGAAGCCAACCGCGCTCTGCTCGAGTCCGAGCGGCTGGCCACCATCGGCAGCATGGCCAGCTCCGTCTCCCACGATCTGCGCCATTATCTCGCCGCCATCTACGCCAACTCCGAGTTTCTTGCCTCCGATCGTCTCTCCTCCAAGGAGCGCGCCGAAATCTTCGCCGATATTCGAGCCGCGGTGCTCGGCACCACCGACATGATCGAGTCTCTGCTCATCTTCAGCCGCACCGGCACCAATGCACGCCGCTCGCCGGAGCTGATGGCCACGCTGCTCGAGCGCGCCGTGGCCCTGGTCCGCGCGCATCCCGACGCCGAGGGCGTCATCCTCGTCACCCGCTACGGCGACCCGGTCGAGACCTCCGTCATCGTCGATGGCAAGCAGGTCGAGCGGGCCATCTTCAATCTGCTGCTCAACGCCTGCCAGGCGGCTCGCTGCGGCCCTGAAGGGCACCAGGTCACCGCCACCCTCGAGGTGCAGGATCAATTCGTGATTGTCAATGTCGTCGACAACGGCGCAGGCGTTCCGGACAAAATCCGCGAAAGCCTCTTCGAGCCGTTTGTCAGTGAGGGAAAGCAGAAGGGAACCGGCCTCGGCCTCACACTGACTCACTGCATCGCCCTGGAGCACGGAGGAGAAGTCGCTCTCCTCGGCAGCCGCCGGGGCGAAACCGTCTTCCAGATGAAGATTGCGCGCGCGCCGGAAGCGCAGGACTCCATGCCCGCGCCCGAGACCGATGGCCGCAATGGGGTGATCGAACATGAGAATGCACGGATACGCAAGTAGAACTTTGCCGGGCTCCGGTCGCGTCTGTCGCGCTTTGCCGATTCTTCTGGCGATCTCCATTGGTCCCGCACACCGGCTCGGCGCCCAGCCCGCTCCGCCCTCCATCGCGCAGCAGATCCAGAGGCTCACGGATTCGATCGCGCGCACGCAATCGCTGCTCGACGAGTCGCAGCGCCAGCTGGACGAGATGCGCCGCGCGCTCGCCGCCCTGCAGGGCCAGGTATCGCAGGGTCAGGTCGCCCAGGGCGCGCTGTCCGCAGCCGCGCCTTTGCCGCCCGCTGCTGAAGCCGCCGCACCCGCTTCGTCTCAAGCCGCTCCGCCCTCCTCGGAATCGGCATCCGCGTCCCTTGACGATGTGCGTGATCGAGAGTCCCTTAACGCGTCCCAGATCGCCACGCTCGATCAGGAAAAGGTCGAGAGCGAGTCGAAGTATCCCGTGCGTCTCACCGGCCTGCTGCTCTTCAACGGCTTCGTGAATACGAGCGCCGTCGATTTCGCGGCCGCGCCCTCCGTGGCCGTCTCCGGCGCGGGCAGCACCGGCGCGTCCCTGCGACAGACAGAGTTGGGCTTCGATGCGCGCGGCCCCCGCCTCTTCGGCGCGCGCAGCTTCGGCGATCTGCGCGTCGACTTCGATGGCTTTCCCGCAGCGGGCGGCGCCGCTTCCGGCTACTATACCGCCGACTCCACCCTGTTGCGCCTGCGCACTGCCCACGCCGCCTTGCTCTGGAACCGCACCGA
>JASHUF010000058.1 GCA_030040175.1 Acidobacteriaceae bacterium | reverse complement strand
AGCCGCTCGATGCCAAGCGCCGTATTTTTCTATTCGAACTTTTGTGTTTTGCGGGCGAATACGACCGCGCGGAAAAGCAGTTGAGTGTTGTCTCCGACGCCAGTCCGCAAGCGTCGGCTGGCGCCATGCTCTACCGGTCCGCGCTGCACGCCGAGCGCGAGCGCCAGGATATGTTTGCTCGTGCCGCGCTGCCGCAGGGATCGGCTCATCCCTCGCCGTCGGGCGAGCTGAACGGGGCAAAATTCTCCGGGCTTGCGGACGCCGATCCGCGCATCGGGGCGCATCTTGAAGTATTTATTGCCGGCAGCTATACATGGATTCCCTTTGCCTATATCGAAGCGATCGAAACCGAACCGCCCAAGCGCCTCCGCGACCTGCTCTGGCTTCCCGCGGTGCTGCACACCACGGCGGATTTCCGGTTGCAGGATCTCGGCGAAGTTCTTCTGCCGGTGATTGCACCGCTCTCCTGGAAGGATCCAGACGACGCCGTCCGCTTGGGCAAGACCACGGTGTGGAACGACGATCCCGAGTACGGACAACTTCCCTCCGGCCAGAAACTGCTGCTGTTCGGAGACGAGGAGCAACCGTTCCTGGAGATGCGGAAGCTGACCTTCGATCACGCCGGCGAGAGGGCTGAAAGTGCCACTGCGTGATGATCTGCTCAATCCGATTCCCGGTGACAATCCTGCAGGGGCAAATCTGCGCTACGAGAAGGTCTACGACCAGATCAAGGAAGCCCGAACCGAGGACGACGAGTCCATTCCTTCCGGCGATTGGGGCCGTAGCGTCAAGAGGGCCGATTACAACCTGGTGATCAAGCAAGCCGGCGAGGCCCTGGCTAATAAAAGTAAAGATCTCCAACTGGCCGCTTGGCTGAGCGAGGCGCACGTCAAGAAAGAAGGCATCGGGCTGATCCAGCCTTCCCTGAAGCTGTTCCACGACCTTCAGGAGCAGTTCTGGGACTCGCTGTACCCGGAGATCGAAGACGGGGATTCGGGCATGCGCGCCGGACCCATCGAGTGGGCCGCCAACCGCATCGCAACCATTCTGCGCGAAGCTCCCATCACCCGCGACGGGCTGAACTACTACCAATACAAGGAATCGCGGGCCGTCGGCTACGAAGCCGACGCCGAATCCAACGAGACCAAGAAGGCACAGCGCGAGCAGGCGATCGCCGACGGCAAGACGACTGGAGAGGAATTCGACAAGTCGTTTGGGGCCACGCCTAAGTCCTGGTACGTGCAGATGGAAGCCGCATTTCACGGCTCGCTCGAAGAGACGGAGTCGTTGCAGAGTTATTGCGAAGAGAAATACGGCGACGACGGGCCGGCGTTTGGCAAGCTGCGTACGGCGCTCGAAGAGGTGGGCCAGGTGGTCACCGGGCTCCTCAATGAGAAGCGCAAGACCGAGCCCGACGCGCCGTCTGCGGACGAGGTGGTGGAAGAAGCGGAACCTGAGCCGGAAGCGGCGGCGGAGGGCGAAACGGCTGCGGAAGCCGGCTCTGCCGCGGCGAGGCCGCGAGCGGGCAAGACGCAATCGCTGGAGCCGGTGGACAAGGACGATGCCTTTGCGCGCGTCCAGGCCTGTGCGAAATACCTGCAGAGCGACAGTCCTGCCAGTCCTGTCGCCTACATGCTGCTGGCCGCTCTGCGTTTTGCCGAGACGCTCGAGGCGGGCAGCTCGCCGGCATGGGATTTTCTATCGCCGCCGCCGACGGAGAAGCGGCAGAACCTGAAACGGCTGGCGGCCGAGTCGAACTGGCCGGAATTGCTTGCCGAAGCCATTGCCGCCGCCGGCGAGCCCTGCGGCCGCGGGTGGCTCGACGTGCAGCGCTATATATGGAGGGCGAGCTACGAGAACAGCTACACCAGGATTACGGCTGCTGTGGTTGCCATGTTGCAGGGATTGCTCAAAGAGGTGCCGGAGATCCCTACCTGGACCATGAGCGACGATACCCCCACGGCAAATCCGGAGACGCAGAAGTGGCTGGAGGAGATGGTGATTCCCAAGCCGCCGGAGCCGGTCGTGGTGCAGGCGGAGGCGGAGCCGGTACCGGCGGCTTTCGCGGCACCGCCGAGCGATGCCGAAACCGCTCCCCCCGACGTGCTCGACACGGCCCGAGAGCTGATGGCGCGCGGGCACCTTCCGCAGGCGCTGCAGCTGCTGATGCGCGACGCCGCGCAACAGCCCAGCGGACGCGCGCGCTTCCAGCGCCGGCTGCAGATCGCGCAGCTTTGCGTAGGCGCCGGACAAGCGAAGGTGGCCTATCCCGTGCTCGAAGAATTAGTAAAGGAGATCGACCAGCGCCAACTCGAAGAATGGGAGGCCACGGACATGATCGCGCCTCCCCTCGCGCTGCTGCTCAAGTGCCTGGATGGAACAGAAAACGGCGGCCTGCGGGACACGGTGTTTGCGCGCTTGTGCCGCATCGATCCCATTGCCGCCATGGATGCAACGCGGTGAGATGAAAGGAGCTTTCAGGATTGGCGCGCGCGACAGAAACGCTGGTAACGCAATCGATTCTCGACCGCCTGATGGAGGTGGAGGATTGGCCCGCGACCCGCTCCCAATCGACGCGGTTTTTCCGCGACGGACTCAAGCGCGACCTGGAATGGCTTCTCAACACGCGCCAGCCGCCTCTGGAAGAAATCGCTTCAATGCCCGCGGCCAAGGCCTCGGTGATCAACTACGGTTTGCCGGACATCAGCTCGCTGGGGCTGACCAGCTCCACTGATCAGCGCTCGCTGCGCATCGCCATCGAAACCTGCCTGCGCAATTTCGAACCCCGGCTGATGGATATACGCGTGACCTTGGAGAGCTCCGACACGGTAGACCGCCGTCTGCGCTTTCATATCGAGGGGAACATGAGACTCGACCCGGCGCCGGAGGAGATTGCCTTCGACACCGTGCTCGAGCTGACCAGCGGCGAATACAAAGTGAAGTGACCGATGCGCGAAGAACTGCTGGAATACTACGAGCGCGAACTGGCCTATCTTCGCCAGCTGGGGGGCAAGTTCGCAGAAAAATATCCGCGCGTGGCCAGCCGTCTGCTGCTGGAGCCCGACCGCTGCGACGACC
>JASHUF010000515.1 GCA_030040175.1 Acidobacteriaceae bacterium | reverse complement strand
CCTGGGCGAGGCCTTTCACGGCGCTCAGGCCCACGCGCACGCCGGTGAAGCTCCCCGGGCCGTTGACCACGACGATGCCGGCGAGATCCTGGAGAGACGCGCCGGCGGACTCGAGCAGCGCGGCCACGGCGGAGACGAGCGTAGCCGAGTAGGTGCGGCCGGCAAGCTCGGTCTGGCCCAGGATTTCGAGGTCGCGGCCGGCGAGGCGGCCGAGGGCGACGGAGCCGGAGGGTCCGCAGGTGTCGATGGCGAGGATGGGTTTGCCGAAGTGTGGAGACGAATCCGGAGTCATTGTTCCCTGTGGCTCTCTACACGCTTGGAGCCACATTCTTAAAGTATCGCGTGAAGATGCAGACCGGCGAGATATTCCGGATGGCCTCGGAAAGAAGCGGAATGCCGGGCCGCTGCGCCGTTGCCGCGGGGAATCTGTACAACCTGAGGCCCCGGTGCTAGACTCCCCATCACGAGGGCCCATCATGCGAGAGACGGTCACGCGCCGGACCATTCTGCTCGGCTTGTGCGCGCTTCTGGCTGCGGGTGTGGCCCACGATGCCTGCGCCCAGCGGCGGGGCGGAGGGGGACCTGGCGTCGCCCGGGGTGGTCACGGCTTCAGCCGCGCACGGGTTCTATCGCCGTACGGATACGGGTCCGCGTACTTTCCCTACGACTACGGCGACGCCTACCCCTACGACGAGCCTCAGCCCGCGGTTTTCGTCCAGCAGCCCCCGGCAGCCGTTGAGCCGCCGGCGCCCCCTGTGGCCTATCCAAGGGGTCATGCTGTGATTCGAGAGTACACGTGGCCGGCCGCAGCCTCGGCTTCGTCCTCGGGGTCGTCGACGGGCATCGAGTCCGAGACCCAGACCTTTGCCCTTGTCCTCAAGGACGGCTCGACCCTCTCCGCGGTCATGGTCTTTGCCTCGGAGGACGGTCTGCACTACGTCGACCCCGACGAGCGGCACCTGTGCATTTCCATGAGCAAGGTTGACCGTGCCGCAACCCTCAAGCTCAACCGCGCGCGAAACCTGAATCTCTATCTTCCCGCCGCGGAGTGAGCCGCAGTCGGCATGTCTTGAGAGCCGATCCGGCTCGTTTTGAGGGCACGCTCCCTGACTCTGCGCTTCCTGGGCTTGCCAACCTCACTTGCCGCGCCGGTGCTGGCGAACGAGTTCCGTCAGGGACATATCAGTCTCTTCCCGAACCGTAGAAAGCTTAGCATTTCCTCGCCAGTCACGCAGAAAATCCTCTCCGTATTCCTTCCGAAGAGTGCGGACGAGGGTGTTTCCCCTTTTTTCCTCAATCCGCCCATTTCTGTCGCGGTGACGGCCATCTAGACCGGTAGCCATAGGACCTCCCCGCAAATTCCAGTGATAGCGTACCAAATTTATTGGCGCGGATGTGTGGGCTGAGGCAGCCTCTTTCCCAGTCGGTGCTGTCGTACCATCTCGCTCAGCGACATGTCAGTTTCTTGGCGCACAGAATGGAGCTTGGTATCCCCGGGCCAGCCACTCAGGAATTCCTCGCCATAATTTTTTCGTAGTGTGCTGACAAGGGTGTTTCCGCTCTTTTCTCTTACAGCCCCGTCCAGATCGCGTTGACGGCTATCGATTCCAACAAGCTGGCCTTTCCTTCTGAACGCATGTGAGCGAAGAGCGCTAGCAGGGGGCTTTGCCCGCGATCTCAGATCTGAATTCAGTCGCTCCATCCATCTCGAAGAGCCGTATACTCCGTTCAACAAGCCGGGTACTGAGTGGGCGATGTCGAGACGCGGCCACAGCAGGCCGGTACCGCCGCCCAATATCTGGATCGGCTTAAGCAATCTTTTCTGAGCCCCGGAAAGTCCCTGAATCAGCCTCCGCGGGATAGCGCAAGTCGCGCCGTCGTCGAGGATCAGGCGCAACTTATCCGTCGAACGCGAGAAAGTGGCCTTCACGACCCGACGGTCGTATTTCTCGTATTGTTTGGCACGCTTAATTGCCAAATCAATCTCGGAATCAGTCGTAACTACTCGAGCCGCTTCAGGCATGGGCTTCCTCCCACAATCTTAGAAGATCGTCAAATTGTTGACTCGCCCTATCCAACACGCGACGCACCTGGCTTTTCTTTGCGCTGTGCGGCCGAACGCTGTCGCCGCGGTCGGCAAGTCGAATAATTCGGTCCGCACCCAACTCGACAATAACGGTGATTCCTTGGTATCGGCAATGGATGTGCGGCGGATCGTGATCTCCCGAATAAACGCGGTATGTAATGCCCTCGAGCTCGTACGATCCCACGAAAAAAGCATACTCCGGATCGGGGAGAACGCGGGCTGTCTTACACGGCGGCCAGCGCCTGGTCGAGGTCGGCAATGAGGTCGTCCTTGTCCTCGATGCCGATGGAGAGGCGGATGCGGCCCTCGTTGATGCCCATCCTACGGCGCACCTCCTCGCTGACCGAGCCGTGGGTGGTGGTGGCCGAGTGGGAGGCGAGCGATTCGACGCCGCCGAGGGACTCGGCGTTGAGGAAGATTTTGATGGCGGTGAGGAAGCGCGCGGCCTCGTCGCGCGACTGGAGCTCGATGCTCATCATGGAGCCGAAGCCTTTCTGCTGCCGGCAGGCGAGCGCGTACTGGGGATGGCAGGGAAGGCCGGGGTAGGCGAGCTTCTGGACTTTGGGGTGTCCCGACAAAAATTCGGCCACCGCGCGGCCGTTCTCCTCGTGCTTTTGAATGCGCAGGGGGAGGGTCTTGATGCCGCGGAGGACGAGATAGCACTCGAAGGGGGACATCACGCCGCCGGCGGCCTTCTGGATGAGCAGAAAGCGCTCCTTGTGCTCGGGGGTGGTGCCGATGAGCGCGCCGCCAAGGCCGTCGGAGTGGCCGTTGAGGTATTTGGTGGTCGAGTGCATGACGATGTCGGCGCCGAGGGCGATGGGGTTCTGGAGAACGGGCGAGAGGAAGGTGTTGTCGACGCTGACCTCGATGCCGCGGGCGTGGGCGATTTTGGCGACGCCGGTAATGTCAGTGAGCACCATGAGCGGGTTCGAAGGGGTTTCGATGTGGATGAGCCTGGTGTTGGGGCGGATGGCGGCCTCGACGGCGGCGAGGTCGCTCGTATCGACGTACTCGATCTGGATGCCGTACCCGGAGACGATCTGGTCGAAGAGGCGGACGGTGCCGGCGTAGACATCGCGGGAGCAGATCAGGTGGTCGCCGGAACGGAGCATGGCCACGAGGGCCCCGATGGCGGCCATGCCGGTGGTAAACGCATGACCGCTGGTGCCGCCTTCGAGGGCGGCGAGCGCGGTTTCGAGGCGGTCGCGGGTGGGGTTGCCGGCGCGGGAGTAGTCCCAGCCGCGGTCGGCGCCGATGCCGGTGAGCTCAAAGGTGGAGGAGAGATAGACGGGGACGTTGACCGCGCCCGTGAGGGGGTCAGGGTGCTGGCCGGCGTGGACGGCGAGGGTGGAGAACTTGTAGTTGGCCATGATCTCAGCTTGCAGCTATTAGCTCCTAGCTTCTAGCTTATCGTGGCGGGGACAGGCATCTGCGACGAGGGAATCAGGTTGCGATCGTAAGCACGATTTTGAGGTCCGGCTTGGCGGAGTGCTTTAACTGTACAGTGAGTTGCATCGGATCCGGGCCATCCCTGCCTATGCACAGGAAATGGGTCGTTCCTTTTCTCCCATGGCGAAGGGCGAAGTGACCGTCTTCGTCAGTCCAGGCGGTCGCTTTCACATGTGTGAACGTGGAATCGCATTCCTCCACGCGCACGCCCATTACGGTAGCACCCGACGGGCCGACAACCACTCCAGCCAGTTTCTGGGACTGAAGGGGCTGGTCAAAAGTGATCAAGACAACTGGCGACTGGAGGCTCGGCGCGAATGCCGGCATTAACGACACTGCCATGAATACCGCTCTAGCGATTTGGCTGCGCATATCCCCTCCGTCGCGATTCAGGTGCCGGAGAACTGGCTGCGGTAGACGGACTTGATGTGGTGGAGGCGGTCCTCGAGGG
>JASHUF010000514.1 GCA_030040175.1 Acidobacteriaceae bacterium | reverse complement strand
TCATGCCGCCGGTGCCCCACGTCAAGCTCGCCCCGCAGACGCTGATCCAACCGGATGTGCACACCGATATCACCCTCACCCAGGAAGTGCCGCTGCCGCAGATCGTCCTTTGGACCCCGGCCACCATGCCGGTCAAGAACATCGTGGCGCCGCTGCCGGCCAAGCCGCCCACACTCGAGGTCAAGCCCAGAATCGCGCGCCCGAACCAGGAACAGAATCTGGGCAACATCTCCATCGCTTCGGCGGCGCAGCCCAAGTTGAACCAGCTTCTTGTTCCCTCGAACACCACGCCCATCGTCGTGAAGGGTCCGCAGAACCCCGCTCCCACACCCGCAACGGTGACCCAGAACACGCAAGTGCCCACGCCCGCCGCGGTCCTTTCGCTCTCTGACATCCGCTTGAAAAACGGCTCGGTCGCTCTCCCTCCGGTGAACCAGGCCGCGGCCGCCAATACCAATGACTCGGCAACCATGACGCCCGGACCGGCCAAGCCGGTTGCTTCCCCGGGGAACGGCGAAGCCGGAAACAAGAGTGAAGGCAATAGCGGCAAGTCGGAAGGAGCGCATTCCGGCGCCGGTGCGAGCAACGCCAACACCGCGGGCAATACGGGCAAGTTCACGGTTACCGGCCCGGACCAGCCTTCAGGCGCCGCCAACGGCACCGGCGATGGCGATCAACCCACCGTGACCGCGATCTCCCTGCCCAGGGACGGAACCTTCAGTTCGGTGATCGTGGGTAATTCGCTCGAGGACGAGTATCCGGAAATCGGCGACGTGTGGAAGGGCAGAATGGCGTACACCGTCTATCTGCACGTGGGCCTCGAGAAGAGCTGGATTCTGCAGTATGCGCCCACCCACGCAAACGATGCTTCCTCCGGCGGCGCCGTCATCCGGCTGGACGCCCCCTGGCCCTACAGCATCGTGCGTCCCAACCTTCCCGCCGACTCGATCAACGCCGACGCGCTTATGGTTCACGGCTACGTGAACAACGCCGGCCGCTTTGAAACCCTCAGCATCGTCTTCCCCACCCAATTCCCGCTGGCGCAGTTCGTGCTCGACTCGCTGGCGCGGTGGCAGTTCCGGCCCGCTTCAGAAAACGGCCAGATCGCCAAGGTGGAAGTCCTGCTCATCATCCCCGAAGAATTCGAATAACGCCCGCCGGACCTGAGCGCAAAGGCTCCGCCGATGAAGCGGCCGCGTCACTTGCGCGCGTAAACTCCGTACCGGCAAACGCATCCCGGAGAGACGCGTGGAGAATAGCCTAGAGCCGGTTGCATAAATAGGCTTGTAAAAGGGCACGGACTTGAGCGTCCGTGCCCTTCTCGAGTGTCCGATCTTTTCGCCGGATTAGGTGGTGCCCACCGGGATCAACCGCGCCGACGTGAGTCCGCTTGTGATCGCCTGGAAGATCTCCGCCAGCGACGTGTAAGTTGCATTCGTGGCGGAGATCGCCGGGCATCCACTGGCGTTATCCGAATAGAACAGGTTGGTGTTCGACGCCATCGACCCGATTGCGTTGCAGGGCGTCCCCGAAAGGGAGCCGCTGCCGCTTGGCCAGGCTTCCGTCGTGCCCGCGAACCTGGTACCGGTAAGAGTGGAAATAGAAGCGGCAGAGGTCGTGTACGGGGAGTCCGTTGTGCAACCCGAGGTCTCTGACTCGAAGCCGATGGTGAAGACCATGGTGCCTTGCGATGTGGCGTACTGCGCCGCCGCCACCGCCTGGCCGCATTGCCCAATTGCGGAAGGATACAGGGGATTTTCGTACCCCGAGGGATTGCTGGAGCTTGTTCCGGTCCCGTTCAGAGTGCCGGTCGTGGCCTCGATTTGGTTCTTTGACGTGCATCCGCCCGCCGCCGTGTTGGCGTTCGTGTTGCAGGCATTCGCGTCGCCGTCCGAGAGAATGATCATGATGTTCTTCGAACCCGGATTCGCATCCTGCCACGCTACCAGCGCCGCCTGGGCTGCGTAAATCGCCTGCGCATAGTAAGTCCCGTCGCCGCCCGGAGCCTCTAACCCGCTGCAGCCGGTCCCGGTGTAGCCCACGGCCTTGGCCAGGTCGGAGCTGGTATCGAGCCCGCTAGCCCCATCGGTGGTCTTGTAGTCGTTGCTGAAGGGGATAATCTCGTACGTGCCCGTCGTCGACGGCAGAATGAAATTGGTCGCCGGTGCCGTTCCCGCGGTATACACCGGAGACGTGTCGGGAAAGGTGTACGGCACGATCGTGGGATTTGTGGTCGGGCAGGTGTAGTCGTCTGCCACCGTGCTCTCGCTTACCGGGGGAAACGTGAACAAGCCCACGTCGTCCACGTAGGTGCCGCTCCCGCTGCAAGTGGTGTTCAGCGCGCAGGGGTCCATGGCATCCAGCATCTCGGTTAACCCATCGAGCGCGCAGACGATCTGTTCGCTGGTGCAGCCCGCCTCCGAACTCGACTGCGTCATCGAGTTCGTGGTGTCGATGATGACGGCGATGTTGTAAGGAATGTCGGATCCCCCCGCCATGGCCGCCATGGAGGAGGCCTCGATGTTGAATTGGGGAATTCCGAACAGCGACCCGAACCACGTGCGCACCGTAGCCGTCTGCTTCACCGTCAGCGCGTTGTAGGCCGAGCCGCCGCTCGTCTCCGTTTGGCAAGCTACATTCAGCTTGGACGACACCGTGCTCGAGCAACTGAAGGTGATGGACGTGCTCACGTTGCTCATGAGAGATCCGAGATAGTTCTTGTCCGTCGAGACTGCCGAACTGTATGTGTTCACGTTGTCGGTGGCCGTGGTGGTGTTGGGCATGCCCGCTGCTCCGGCGAGCGTGGCCGCGTTGGTGGCCACTTTCAGCCTCTCGTAGGCGTAGTAGCCGTGGCCGGCATCGACCGCCATCCCGCTCAATCCCATCAGCGATACCAGGATCACCGCCGTGAAGGGCAGCGTCTGGCCTCTCGTGTCCCTCAATAATCTGCCTGTAAATTTCCTGTCGAATCTCATCGGG
>JASHUF010000057.1 GCA_030040175.1 Acidobacteriaceae bacterium | reverse complement strand
CATCCAGATTCACTTCCACCATCCCAGCGAACACGCCGTAAGAGGCAAGCTCACCGATCTCGAAGTGCACCTCGTCCACAGGAGCGCCGACGGCAAATTCGCCGTGGTCGCCATCCTCTTTACCGAGGCGCCCGGCTTTCCCAACGCCACGCTGGCCACGCTGTGGCAGCACATGCCCACGGCGACCGGCAGCACGCAGAAGATCGCAGACATGATCAGCCCTGCCGGCCTTTTGCCTGCAGACCGCGGCTACTGGACCTACACCGGCTCGCTCACGGAACCGCCCTGCACCGAGGGCGTGCAATGGTTCGTCTTCGAGCAGACCAACGGCATCAGCCGCGAGCAGCTCCGCGCCTTCGACAGCCTCTACAAGATGAACACCCGCCCGCTCCAGGACCTGCACGGCCGCCGCATCGAAGCCGACAAATAGGAACAGCTACGCGAGCGGCGTGAATCGAAGCGTCAATCCATCTTCACCCTGCGTCACGCCTACCCCGGTCAGATCGCGCACCAGATAATGCGCCGCGGCGAGGCTCTCCACGGTGTGCGAAAACGTCGTTGCCACCACCGTGCAGCCCGCGGCGCGCCCTGCCGTCACGCCCGAACCCGAGTCCTCGAAGACCACGCACTCTTCCGGCGGCAGCCCCAGCAGCGCAGCCCCAGCCAGAAACGGCTCCGGATGCGGCTTGCCTGATGTCACCTGATCCGCCGTCACCAGCCGCTGCGGAACCGGAATCCCCGCCGCGGCCAACCGTACACGCGTCAGCCGCTCCGTAGCGCTGGTCACCACCGTCCACGCATCCGGAGGCAACGCGGCAAGCAGATCGCGCACGCCCGGCAACACGGTGATGCCCTCATTGTCCGCGACTTCCAGGTCCTCGATCACCTTCAGCTCGGCCTCGCTATCCAGATCGGGCCGCAGCATCGCCACCGTTTCGATCGCCCGCCGTCCATGCGCAACCCGCAACGCCACCGCCGGCTCCAGGCCGCGCATTTGCGCCCAGATGTTCCAGCTCCGCTCCACACTCCCGAGCGAGGAGATCAGAATGCCGTCCATGTCGAAGAGAATGCCCTTGCAGCGGACGAGCGCGGGCGTTGCATTGATGGAAGAAGCCATGCTTCGATTCTATCGATCGGAACTCAGTTCTTCTGCACTGCGGATTTTTCCGCCCTCGCTTGCGTTGGAGAAGTAAAGACCACCCGGGGCGGCTCGCCGAAGCGCAGCGTCGCCTCGACTGCATGCTTCCTGCCGGTCTGCTGCACTGTGTTGTCGCCCAGCGTGATCCGGCCATCGGCGATCCCGGCATCCGCAGTCCATCGATCGAACCGGCCCAGCGCCGCCGCTGGAACCGCCCCATGCGCGCACTCAAAGTGCAGCGTGCCCTTGGCTGACCCTGCCAGGTCCTTGCCCGTATACCCCGCCAGTTCCACCTTGCCCGTCCCACTGATCGGGCTGCCTGTCCACTGCAGCCCGATGAGCTGCCCCACCGCGGCGGCGCCGAGGTTCTCGAACCGTCCCTCCACTGTGTAGTCCGGCTTCCCCTGGTCGCTCGCAGGCTTCTGCAGACTGCCCGAGGCCTCCACCGTTCCGCCCAGTGTCTTGGCCGTGAGCTGCGTTACTTCGGCCCCGGTGGAATCGATCTGCAAATCAGTTGAGATATCTTGCAGCATCAACGGGCCCAGCGTCAGCGAATCGGCCTTCATCGTCCCTGTCATCTTCGGCCACGGCGGAGCCGACGACGGATGCAGCTTATCGATCAGGTTTGCAAGCAGCGTTCCCTGGCCCGATTCCTGGCCCGATTCCTCGTCCGTGGCCGACTTTGCCACGCCCAGAATCGCCGTCTGCACAGTCTCCGCATCCAGATCGCCAAACTGTGCTTCGAAGTGCGGCGCGCACGCTGCAGCATCGTCGCAGTGGACCGGCAGCTCCAGTGCCCCCGACCCCTTCAGCGGCCCGTAGGTAAACTCCACGGGATCCCAGCGCATTGCGTCGCCGTTCAAATGCAGCGTGGCCTGTTCGATTTGCACGTGACCGGCCAGAAAGCTCGTGCTCCAGTTGGCGTTGCGCACCGTCACGGTCCCGCTCAGGCCGTCTGCGCCTTGCCCCTGAGCCGGCACACTCGCCATCTGATCTGTATCTTCCGGCGCATTCTGCTCCGCTGGGATCCACGGCCCGGCCACGCTCAAATCCACGGTCAGGGGATCGCCCGTCAGCCCGTCGAGCCCGCTGAGCCCTGCTAAACTCCGCAACCCCGCCGCTCCCGCCAATTCCCTCGCGCGCGCCATGCTCGCTTGTCCGCGCAGCGTCAACTGGTAACCGGAAAGCGCCAGCCGCACTCCCATCGCGAGCGGAGCAGTACCACCCGCTGGAATGCCAACCGTCCCCGCCAGCGCCACGGGAATTGCCCCCGCGCCGGACCCCGCCACTGGCGCCAGTTGAATCTTCGCCGTCTGCACCGGACGTCCCAGCCCTGCCCCACTCACTTCCAGCCCATCCACCGTCAGGGAGCCGGTCAGCGGCCCCGGCGCAGCTTCGACCGGCTGCCCACGCTTGCGTTTCGACATGGCAACCAATTTCGGCTCCGCGCTTTCAG
>JASHUF010000513.1 GCA_030040175.1 Acidobacteriaceae bacterium | reverse complement strand
CGTGGGCACGCTGGACGCCTACTACGAGGCCAACATGGACCTGTGCTCGGTATCGCCCATCTTCAACCTCTATGACAAGAGCTGGCCGATGCGGACGCGGGTGCGGCAGTATCCGCCGGCGAAGTTCGTCTTCGGCGAGCCGGGACGATCGGGCATGGCGGTGAACTCGATCATCACCGCGGGGGTGATCATTTCAGGCGGCATGGTGACGAACTCGGTGCTGTCGCAGGATGTGCGCGTGAACTCGTACTCGGAATTGGACGCGAGCATCGTGTTTTCGCACGTCAACATCGGACGGCATTGCCGCATCCGGCGCGCCATCATCGACCGCGACGTGCATATTCCGGAGGGCACGGTGATCGGATACGATCCGGTCGAAGACAAGCGGCGGTATTTTGTGACGCCCACGGGACTGACGATCGTCACCCGGGATGCATCGCTGTTCGAGAACCCGGTGGACCCGGAGTTCGGAGAGCGGTACTGAGGGGAGGAAGAGAATCGGCACTGAAGGGCGAGGGCGCAGGGTGTGCGAGGCCTGCGCCTTTCGTTTTTAATAAGAGATTGAAGGACAGAGACAACGATGAGCAATGGGACGACAAACAAGGGGAGACCGGGGCAGCCGGTGCGCACCCATGAGGAGAGCCTTGATCTGCTCGCGGCAGTGGCGGTCGAGGTGGGGCTGGGTTTGAAGCGCGGGCAGGAGCTGCTGATGACGGCGCCGATCGACGCGCTGCCGCTGGCGCGGCGGATCACGGAGCACGCGTACCGCGCCGGGGCGGCGCTGGTGACCACGCTCTTTACCGACGAAGAGGCCACGCTGATGCGCTACCGCTACGCGCCGGACGAGAGCTTCGACCATGCGGCCAAGTGGCTCTACGACGGGATGGGCGCGGCGTTCAAGAGCGGGTCGGCGCGGCTGGCGATTGCGGGCGGAAATCCGGGGCTGCTCTCAAAACAAGACCCGGAGAAGGTGGGACGGGCGAACCGCGCGGTTTCGCAAGCCTACCGGCCGGCCCTCGAGCTGATTACGCGGCACGCCATCAACTGGACCATCGTGGCCAGCGCCACGCCGGCCTGGGCGGCGGCGCTGTTTCCGGGCGAGACGGCGGAAACGGCGCTTGAAAAGCTGTGGGCGCTGATCTTCTCCACCACGCGCATCGATCGCGACGACCCGGTAAGCGCGTGGCGGGCGCACGACGCAAACCTGCAAAAGCGGGCAGCCTTGCTGAATGAAAAGCGGTACGCTGCGCTCCAGTATCGCGCGCCGGGTACGGATTTCCGGCTGGGCCTGGCGGACGATCATCTGTGGCTGGGCGGAGGAACGACGGCGGGCAACGGCATTTACTGCATCCCCAACATGCCCACCGAAGAGGTGTTCACCACGCCGCACAAAGACCGGGCCGAAGGAACGGTAACGGCGACCAAACCGCTTTCGTACCAGGGGACGATGATCGAGGGCATCCGGGTGCGGTTCGAAAAGGGGCGCATCGTGGAGGCGCAGGCAAGCAAAGGCGAGGAGGTGCTGAGGAAGCTGATCGACACCGACGACGGCGCGGGACGGCTGGGCGAAGTGGCTCTGGTGCCCCACTCCTCGCCGATTGCCTCGAGCGGGCAGGTGTTTCTGCATACGCTGTTCGATGAGAACGCAGCCTCGCACATCGCGCTGGGGCAGGCGTACTCGTCGTGCCTGCGCGAGGGCGACAAGCTCACGCCCGAGGAGCTCGCCGCACGGGGCGCGAACACGAGCCTCATTCACGTGGACTGGATGATCGGCTCGGAGAAGCTGGACATCGACGGGATTTCGGCGCAAGGAACGGCAGAGCCGCTGATGCGGCAGGGAGAGTGGGCGTAGAGCGCAAAACGCCCGCAACTTGCAGTTCGAACCTTGGGATCAAAAGACGCAAAGGGTTCGTGCTTTCCCAGGTCCGAAAATCCGGACCTAGGCACCCAATTTTCGATGGGGCGCGCGGCGTTCAGTCGAGCCGGCCAAGCGCGGCGCGGAACCATTTCCGCCATCCCTCCGTATTAGCCCCGTATGCAGTGCGTGGGTACATTAAGCTGGAGCCTGGCCCCGTTCGGGGTGGCGCGGAGAGAACGCGCGGCGCAGGCGAAAGTGGCCCGCGAGGCCGCTCGGAAACGGCAGCCGCCGCGCGATGCGCGGGACGGCGGCCAGGCCAGACAGGAAGGCCCGCGGGCGGGGACGGTGAATGCGACGCCGGGCGCCTACGCGGCGCGTCCGGCAGCACGCGGGGAGGTGAGCAAGCTGGAGACCGAAGGGTCCCAAGTCGTTCTCCGGTGCCTGAAGGGGGATTCAGCCGCATGGGCGGAGATGGTGCGCGCGCACCACAGGCGGGTGTACGGGCTGTGCTACCGGTTTACCGGCAACGCGACGGATGCCGAGGATTTGACCCAGGACGTTTTTCTGAAAATCTACGCCAATCTGGGCAGCTTCGATGCCGGGCGGGGCAGCCTGCCGGTGTGGATCACCACCATGACGCGCAACCTGCTGGTGGATAACTTCCGCCGTACGCGGAACC
The DNA here is from genome assembly GCA_030040175.1 of Acidobacteriaceae bacterium. GTDB lineage: Bacteria > Acidobacteriota > Terriglobia > Terriglobales > Acidobacteriaceae > Telmatobacter. The sequence goes on along the minus strand of JASHUF010000513.1, from coordinate 2,699 downwards.
TGCGGGTTACGTCTTCTCTCGATGAGGGGTGGGACGAGGCCGAGGAGCTGAGGCCGGTGGACCGGTTAGTGGCTTCGAGCCCCTCGCCGCACGAGCTGGCGGCCAAAAAGGAGCTGGCCAGGATGGTGCAGGAGGCGCTGGCGAAAGTGTCCGTGGACCTGCGAGAGGCGGTGATTTTGAGGGATTTGCAGGACATGGATTACAAGGAAATCGCCCAGGTTCTGGGTATACCCGAGGGGACGGTCAAGTCGCGCATCAGCAGGGGGCGCGCGGAACTGGCGCGCTTGCTGGAGCGTAATAAACGGGAGGTGATGTAGCCATGGCAGAGCGCACACACATTCCGAGCTCCCCTGCCTGCGGGCAGTGGGAGACGCTTTTGCCGGATGCGCTGGACGGGATGCTGGCCCCGGCCGATGAAGCCCATTTCCGGGAGCACATGGCCGTCTGCCCGGCCTGCACGGCGCTCTACGAGGAATCGAAGCGGGGGCGGGAGTGGCTGGAGTTTCTCGCCCCCGAGCCGGAGGTTCCCACCGGGCTGGTGGAAAAGATCCTGGCGCAGACAGGACCGGGCCATGCAGAAACCTTGCCGCTGGGCGCGCCCATCGCCATGCCGGCAGGCGGAATTCCGTTGGAGCTGCTCGCCGACCCGAAGCACGACCCGGAGTGGCAGAAGCCGGGATTCGTCGGCTGGGTGCGGCGGCTGGCCGAGCCGCGGCTGATGATGACGGGAGCGACGGCGTTCTTTTCGATCGCTTTGACCCTGAACATGCTGGGCGTGCGGGTGACCAGCCTGCGGCTGAGCGACCTGCGGCCTGCGGCGATGCGCTCCTTCATGGAGCGGCAACTGACCATGGCGTCGGTGCCGATCATCCGCTACTACGATCACCTGCGGTTTGTGTACGAGGTGGAAGCGCGGATGCGCGGGCTGCGGGGGCCGGCGCCGGAGGGTGAGGGCCAGGACAACAGCAACGGGACGCAGAAGAATGCGCAGCCGGGAAGGGGCGAATCGCGCAGGAACGGCGGAGGAGGGTCGCGCGTGGACCCTCCGAAAGGATCGGGCGAGACGGCAAACGGTCCGGCTCTGGAGGCAGCGCTCGACCCGGCAAGGAGCAAGGCGGGGAGTTTGTTGCGCACCGATAAAGATGCGAAGGACGAGGGTTTGACGCATTCCAACGGGAGGACGCGGGAAAGGGGCAAGCCATGGACTGCGTAAACCATAGCGGCGTTAGCGCGACAGCGTATTGCCAGAACTGCGGCAAAGCGCTGTGCGCGAGCTGCGTGCGCACGGCAGCGGGGGGGCAGATTCTGTGCGAGCCGTGCTGGACGGCGTGGCGGAGCGCGCAGATGCCGTTCGCGGGGCCGTACGCACCGCAGGGACAGCCGAATCCGGCTGTGGCCGCGGCGCTGGGCGTGATTCCCGGCGTGGGCGCGATGTACAACGGGCAGTTTATCAAGGGATTGATCCACATCTTCATCTTCGTGATTCTGGTAAGCACGGCAGATCACTTCCCGATCTTCGGCCTGTTCATTGCGGGATGGATCGTTTACCAGGTCTTCGAGGCCTATCACGTGGCCAAGGCGCGCCGGCACGGGTTTCCGATTCCCGACCCGCTGGGGCTGAACGAGATCGGCAACTGGCTGAATGTCGGGCCGCGGGGACCCATTCCGCCGGGACAGGCGAGCGGGGGGACGAATCCGGGCGGCGGAGGGTTTGGCGCCGTGCCGCCGGGACAGGCGCCGTATGGGACAGGCGCGCCGGGGGGCGGGCAGGCGCAAGGCTGGCAGACGCCGTACCAAGGTCCTTTTTCACGGGGTCCCTATCCGGATCCGAACCAAAGTCCGGCTGCGGGTCCTCCCGGGGCGTCCGGGATGGGAGCGGGATATACAAGTCCGGGCGTTCCGCCCGCACCGCCGGTTCCGCCGATTCCGCCGGTGCCGCCGCTCCACTGGCGGCGCAAGGAGCCGATCGGCGCCGTGATTCTCATCGCGCTGGGATTGCTCTTCCTGATGGGGCAATTCGATTTGTTTTCCGGGCGCGCGTTTGCGTTCACGTGGCCGCTGATTCTCATCGGGCTGGGCGTGTGGATGATTGTGCGCCGCATGCAGGACGCACAGGGAGGTCCAAAATGAACGGATTGGGGATGAACCGGTACATTCTGATCCGCCGCTTGCGCGGACCGGCGATTCTGCTGCTGCTGGGGATTCTGGCGCTGCTGGACGAGGCGGGCGTGATCGACCATTTCTGGAATCTGTTCTGGCCGCTGCTGCTGATCATGATCGGGGTGATGCTCCTGGCCGAGCGGGCGGCGCTGGCGATAGACGGGTACGGGCCGTATCCGTGTGCGCCGTACGGGAGCGGCGCGGGGCCGAACCCGGCGCAGCCGCCGGCCGCCCCGGGAGCGGCGATCGTACCCTCTCAGACGCAGGATCTGATGCAGGGGTTCGGGAACGGCGGGGATGGAGAACAGCGATGAGCACGCCTCCCAACATGCCTCCAAACACGCCTCCGGGCGGATTTCCGCCTTACGACGCGAAGACGCAGTGGCGGGTGTACCGCGAACAGCAGCGCGCGGCGTGGCGGGCGCAGCGCGATGCATGGCGCGCGCAGCGGCACGCGTGGAAGGCCGGATATGCCGGCGCCTACGGGCCGCGGGTGCCGTCGATGGTGGGGCCGCTGATTCTGATCGCTATCGGCATCG
>JASHUF010000056.1 GCA_030040175.1 Acidobacteriaceae bacterium | reverse complement strand
GCGCATACCTTCGTCACGCCGGAAGAAGCCATCAACCAGGCCATGGCGGCCGGCTCCATCAGCGCCGCCCTGCCCTGGGTGCACAAGGAGGGCCTGGCGCTGCTCAAGGCCGACTACGCCAGCCAGGAAGAAGCCGGCAAAAAAATTCCCGGCGAGCTTGAGGCCTTTTACCGCGCCACCAATCCCGCCGTGCTCGCCACCCAGGCGGCGCTGGTCTATTCCGCGGGCGCGGAGCTGGTCACGCTCTACAGCGAGAATGTTTTCCCCTTCATGAACGTGACCTGGGGCACGCATCCCAACAACCTCGGCCACATGAGCTACCCCGGCTGCTTCCGTTGCCACGACGGCGATCACGTGACCCGGAACGGCGCCAGCATTACGCAGGATTGCTCTGCGTGCCACAACCTGCTGGCCGTGGAAGAAGCCAAGCCCAAGGTGCTCGGCGACCTGGGCATTCAATAAACAAACGGCGTCCTGCAGCCGGGCAGTGGGTCAGTCTAAAAGAACCATCCCTCAGGGGCTACGGCATTTTCTGAGTTACTGTGTCCTTTTCATTTCCTCGAAAGGTCGCCGCTCCCTGTTGGTCGCGTCGACTCTGCCTTCCGTCTTCGGGATACAGCTACTCAGAAAATGCGTTAAAGCCCCAAGGTTTTTGCGGCCGCTGCGGCCCGGCTAAAGCCACCCCAGCGACGAAGACCTGTCGCTGGGGGCCCCGGGAAGTCAGACCCTTTTACAAAGCCGCTTATGCAGCCAGTTCGAATCCTCGGGCAAAGAAATCTCCGCAAACTGAACCACTACCCCCTGGCGAAATGCCGGCCTGCCCGTGTTAGGCTGGCATTTCGCTTCAAAAAAAGGGGCGCACTTCCCGATGTCATCGAATCAGTCCGGCCATCCCTTCCATTTCAACCTGGTTGCCGCGGCCCACGCGGCCATGATCGAGCACGGTTTTCAGCCCGACTTTCCCGGAGGTACCGACAAGGAACTCGCCGCCGTTCAGATGCAGGACGCGCTGCCCTCGGGCGCGGGCATCGAGGATCTGCGCCCATTGCTCTGGTCCTCGATCGACAACGACACCTCGAAGGACCTGGACCAGATCGAGTGGGCCGAGCGGCTGGCTGACGGGCGCATCCGCGTGCTGGTGGGCGTGGCCGACGTGGACGAGCGCGTGCACAAGGGATCGCTCATCGACAAGCACGCGCAGGGCGAGACCACCTCGGTCTACACCGGCGTGAAGGTCTTTCCCATGCTGCCGGTGGAGCTCTCTGAAGGCGCGACCTCGCTGAACGAGAATGAAGACCGCGCCGCCATCGTGATTGAAGTTTCCGTCGACGCAAACGGCACCGCCAGCGACGGCAAAGCCTACCGCGCGCTGGTGCGCAACCGCGCCCAGCTCGCCTATCCGAGCGTAGGCGTCTGGCTCGAGGGCAAAGGCGCAGCGCCGGCGAAGGTCGCGTCCAATACGGATCTTGCCGCGCAGCTCAAGCTGCAGGACGAAGCCGCGCAGCGCATGATGGGGAATCGCTTTCAGCACGGCGCGCTCGACCTTGAAACCATCGAGACGCGCCCGGTTTTGATCACCGATCAGATTATCGGGATCGCGCCCATCGAAAAGAATCGCGCCACTTCGCTCATCGAAGAGTTCATGGTGGCGGCCAACGGCGTGATCGCGCGCACCTTCGAAGACGCCGGCGTCGCCTCCATCCGCCGCATCGTGCGCACGCCCAAGCGCTGGGACCGCATCGTCGAATTAGCCAGAGAAAGAAGAGGAGCGACTCTTCCCGCCGAGCCCGACTCGAAGGCACTCAACGACTTTCTGCTCGACCAGAAGCAGAAGGATCCCGATCACTTTCCCGATCTCTCGCTCATGGTCATCAAGCTCATGGGCCCGGGGGAGTACATTCTGGTCAAGCCCAACGAGCCCTCGCCCGGCCACTTCGGGCTGGCTGTTCAGGATTACACCCATTCCACGGCGCCCAACCGGCGATTTCCCGACGTGGTGACGCAGCGGCTGCTCAAGGCGTGGCTCGCGCACGCGCCGGCTCCATACGCAGAGGACGCTCTGAACGCCATCGCCACGCGCTGCACTCAGATGGAGGACGCGGCGCGCAAGGTGGAGCGCGAGATGCAGAAGCGCATCGCGGCCGTGGTGCTTCATCCGCACATCGGGCAGAGTTATGCGGCGATCGTTACCGGCGTCAATCAGAGCGGGACTTTTGTGCGCACGCTCAATCCCCATGTGGACGGCATGGTGGTGCGCGGGCAAAAAGGGCTGGATGTGGGCGACAAAGTGACGGTGAAGCTGGTTTCTACCGACCCGCAGCGCGGATACATCGACTTTGCGGTTTAACCCTTTTCTCTTCAAGCATTTCTGCTGACCCAATGCGCCGGTGTGTGGGCCTCGTTTACCCTAGGGGAAGACAAATCTCTGTGTCCCGCGCGAAGGGTAGCGCGTCTAACACAACAGGAAACTCGTCTTTGCGCAACTTGGTCCCTGGGCGCGGGTTGTCAACTGCGACTCCCGCGGGGACGATAGGTTTCAAACGGCGGTCCCCCGGCCGCTTCCACCGCAGGGGTTGATGTTTGTTCTAGGGGCGCCGGCTCTACAAAACTGGTGAAGGCAAATTGGTGATCCGAAAACCGGGAATCCCCGATCTGGTGACCCAATCTGGTGAGAGGATGCGTTCATATTCTTTTCTGGTGGGTGTAGCGCTGTTTCCCGGGCTGGCCTTGCTTGCGCCTTCTTCTCCGCTTCACTCCCAGGCGGCGGGCGCGGCCGTCAGGGCTTCGGCCGCAACCGATACCCTCTTCGATGCGCCCTCGCCGAGTCTCGAGCCGGCTCAGGCCGGCGATTCGCAGTCCGCGCAACCACCATCGCCGCCGGCGCAACCGCAATCGTCGCCCGCGCAACCACCATCGCCGCCGGCGCAGCAGAACCAGTCACCCGCTCCCAATCCCGCTCCGGCTTCAGTCAGCGGCGCGCAAAGCAGTTCGAGCGCGCAGAGCTCCGCACCGCAGTCAGGCACGCAGGAAACCGAGCACCAGAAGGCCGCAGAGCAAATCAAGGAGCAGGAACATCAGCGGATCGCCGGAATTGTGCCCTCGTTCAACGTCACTTACTTGAGCGACGCCGCGACGCTCACGCCGGCGCAGAAGTTCCAGCTCCAATTCCGCTCTGCCATCGACCCTTACACCTTTTCCATTGCGATTATTACCGCGGCGCTGGGCGAGGCCGAAAACTCCAACACCGGTCTCGGCTGGGGCCCCAGCGGATTCGCAGAGCGCTCCGCCGCCGCTTACGGGGACAACGTGATCGGCAACACACTGGGCAACGCGGTTTTGCCCTCCCTGCTCCATCAGGACCCGCGTTACTTCCGTCTTGGCCACGGCTCCGTCCGTCACCGTCTCCTGTATGCGTTTGCCACTGCCTTTATCTGCAAACATGACAATACCCGCAAGTGGGAGCCCAACTATTCGAACGTTCTCGGCAACATGATCGCCGGCGAAATCTCCACCCTCTACTATCCCAACAGCAAGAGCGACGCCACCCAGGCCATTGAAACCGGCTTGACGGTCACCTTCGAGGGGGCCTTTGGCTCAGAACTCCAGGAGTTCTGGCCGGACATGTCGCGAAAGTTCTTTCACAAGGACCCGACCCATGGCCTCGATGCCCAGGCGCGCGCCGCAGACGCTGCGCAACAGCAGAAAAAGCAGCAGCAGGAGGAGGACCAGAAGCATCAGTAGTAAATATCGATAGCAATGGCGCGGGCCCGTTGGGCTGCAAATCGAGTTGAGAATGGCGCCCGGAACCCATATCCCCCTCAGAAGGAGGCCGCGAGTGAGGAGTGGCTTATCTGCTGAACCCCAGGCCGTCGCTCTATTGCCCAGAGCTGCCGGAACGAAGATGAGACGCAGCCATCCTCTTGTTCCTCTGGTCCCCCCTCAGTCGCCGATCTTTGCTTCGCGGAAATCGCTCGCCCGGCGCATCGCCTCGCTCGGACTGTCTGCCGCGGTGCTGACCGCCGGCCTGAGTGCCTGCGGAAGTCTCGCCGCCCAACAGGTGGAAACTGCGGATCCGGGCGCAGCCGTTCTCACGGGTGCAACGGCTGCGGCTGCCGCACCGGAACCGCCCGCGCAGGCCGCGCCAAGTTCGCCCCAATCTGCCGGCGCCAATGCGCCTGCGCCGCAGAGTGAGCCCGCGCAAAGCGGACCGCCGGATGAAGCGGGCCGCCAGACCAAGCGCATTCTCGGCATCGTGCCCAACTTTCGCGCCGTCAGCGCCAACGAGAAGCTGCCGCCCGAGACCGTCAAAGAGAAATTCATGGACGCCACCCAGGACTCCTTCGACTACTCCTCCATCTTCATTCCGGCGGTCCTGGCTGCCTACGACATGCATGTGCAGGCCACTCCGGAGTTCCATGAGGGCGGTGCCGGCTATGCCCGCTACTTCTGGCATGCGGCCGTCGACCAGACCAGCGAAAACTATATGGTTGAATTCATTTTCCCGGCGTTTACCCGCGAAGACGCGCGCTACTACACGCTGGGCCACGGCGGATTCTTCAAACGCACGGCCTACGCCCTGAGCCGCGCGGTGATCACGCGCACGAATTCGGGAGCTGAAGTTTTCAACGTCAGTGAGATTATCGGCGCCGGCGCCGCGGCGGGCCTCTCCAATCTCTATTACCCCTCGGCTTCGCGGTCCCCTGGAAACACTGCAGCGGAGTGGGCCGAGGACGTGGGGATTGACGCAGGCGCCTTCTGGTTCCGGGAGTTCTGGCCCGACATCAACCGCCACGTCTTTCACAACAAATACGGCAACACCCCCGCGCGACCTTAAGGCATTTCTCCTTCGGATATAGCCGTTTTCGGCCCCTTCCAGGGCGCCGATTTCTTGTTGCAATCGGCACTTGACCTCGGTGGCTTCGGTGTACTGCGGAAGGAGAAACGCTTTAGCGTCTTCACCGGGCCGCTGTGCCGGACGCGCCGCCTGCTATCGTTTACCTTTGTTGTTTTGAAGAGAAGCGGGACGCTCGATGCCTCATCCCATCGTTAAATTCGGCACCGACGGCTGGCGCGGCGTGATCGCCGACGACTTCACCTTCGCCAATGTCCGCATCGCCGCCGCGGCCATTGCCGCCTACGTGTGCGCGCAGGAAGATCCGTCGAAGGGCCTCTGCATCGGCTACGACACGCGCTTCGGGTCAAAGGCTTTTGCGCGCGCCTGCGCTGAGGTCGCCGCCGAGGCTGGAATCCCGGTGCAGCTTGCCGGCGCGGTGACGCCCACGCCCGCGCTCAGCTTTGGCGTGCGCGCGCGCGGCGCGGCGGGCGGCATCATGATCACTTCCTCGCACAATCCCGCGCAGTGGAACGGCGTGAAGTACAAGGCGTGGTACGGCGGCTCGGGACGCCCCTCGATCATGACCGCCATCGAATCGTACCTGGGCCAGCCGCTTGCGCGCGCAGCGCAGTCCGCGCCGATCGTCGAAGTGGATTTTCTGCCTTCGTACCTCAGGGCCATTGAGAGCTTCGCCGATCTCGACAAGATTGCCAAGTCGGGCATGAAGTTCTGCATCGATTCGATGTACGGAGCTGGAGGGACCATTCTCTCAGAGATCTTCGAGCGCCTGAGGGTGCAGCACGTGCAGATTCGCGCCAACCCCGACCCGCTGTTTCCCGGAATCAATCCCGAGCCCATCGAGCCGCACATCCGCGCGCTGGGCGAGGCTACGGCCGCCAACCACTGCCAGGCCGGCCTCTGCACGGACGGCGACGCCGACCGCATCGGCGCGGCCGACGAGCACGGGGAATTTGTCGATCCGCACAAGATCTACTCGGTGCTGCTGAGCTGGGTGTTGCGGCGCAAAGGCTGGCCGGGCGCGGTGACGCGCGCCTTCAACACCACCAAGATGCTCGACCGCATCGCAAAAAAATACGGGCGCGAGCTCATCGAGCACGGCATCGGCTTCAAATTCGTCTGCGATCTCATGCTCGAGCGCGAAATCCTGATGGGCGGCGAAGAATCGGGCGGCATCGGCTTCCAGCGCCATTTGCCCGAGCGCGACGGCCTGCTCAACTGCCTGCTGCTCGCCAACGTGATGGCCGAGGAGCACAAAACTCTGGGCCAGCTCGTGGCCGATCTGCAGGCCGAGTACGGCGAGCACCAGTACGGCCGCATCGACCTGCACATTCCCGACGAGACGAAGAACGCGTCCATCGCGCGCGCCAAGGCGCTCAAGCCCGGCGAT
>JASHUF010000512.1 GCA_030040175.1 Acidobacteriaceae bacterium | reverse complement strand
TCGCTGGCGCGCGCGCACGGTCACGATCTTAGATCCATCCGCTTCTGCCGCGAGTAGCTTGCGCTGCGGGTTCGGTGTACCGAGGCCTAGAGTTCGGTTCCGAAGGTCTGAGGTTGACCACCCAGAAAGCTGGCGGGTTCGCTGATGCTTTTCCGGCGCTGTTGCATGAAACCCATGATGGCGTTGTCAATGACCTTTGCTTCTCCCGTGGCCATGAAGCCTCCACGTTTGATCGCGTCATAGATCGGCTGTTGGCACCGCACCGCTATCGCCGCCAGCTGCGGGTACCAGTCGAGGAAGGCAGCCCGGTCGCTAGCCACCATCTTTTGGCCGGTGAAGAAGCTAAATGTGTACTGGCGGTCGATCGGCGGGATGAGGTCGGGCAGCAGATGATGGAGCATTTTGCTTCCGGCCACGATCTGGGTCCGCGACGTGCTCACCTTGACGTGGGCGATGATGTCCCAAGCGGTTGCTGCGACATGGTCGGCGGACTGCGGGCTGAGCATCGTGATGCGAAGCGGCCACAGCTGCTGCAATGCTGGTTCTTCCTGCCTGAGAGCGGCGGAGATCTGGGCAAAGTCAGCGACCTTTGCTGCCTGGGCGCCCATTCGGTGCATGCCCCAGGCGGGCAGTACGGCGTAGGCATATTCAAGGAACAACTGGTCATCCAGCAGGGATCTGGCAGTCTCGTGTAGTCGGCGCCGTTCGACGGCCCGCAGGTGGAAGTACAGGCTCGGACCAGGGAATGCCCCACTAGCCTCGAATGCCACGACACAGTCGGGGAAGCTCCCAACCAGCGCGTCGACCCGCTCAGCCAGCCAGCCTGGCACGCGTCGGCCCGTCCTCAGCCTCGCTGTCCCGACTGCGACTGGCGCGACTAGTGTGCCCAGGTCACCGCGGACGGCGACGTTGACGAGCTTGCCCTCAGCGCCGCGGCTTCGCGCGATGAGCCCGTCCGCAGCGAGCTGCCGGCAGATGACGTTCACATAGACGCGGTTCATCTCTGCGGCTTGAGCGATCTGGTCATCATCTAGCGCCAGACGGCTTCGGCGCAGGATCGCCAGTACCTGGTCTCGCCGGCCCTGACGAGGTATCACGTGTGCCAGTATGACTGTCGGCGGATCGACAGAAAGAAATGTTGATCGTGCGCTGCGGACACCCGACTAATCGGCAGCAGCATGAGCACGAGCTCCAGGACATCCTCTCTTGCCGCCGGTGGGATGGTTGTCCGTTGTGCGGGCTGCTCGTGGCGGCCGGTCAGCCGAGTGTTGGCTATGCTCGCCCACGTGGAGACCCTGTTTCATGTGAGCTCAGCTTCCAACAGGGACTCGATTCGCCGCCATGGCCTGGACTGGACGCGGATGGGAGCAGCGCGCGGGATTGCCGGCAGCCATTCGCCGGAGCTAAATGGCGTATTCCTGTGCCTCGACGAATTCGAGGTCGGCTGGTTCGTGCAGCTGAACAACACTGGCGGCCCGGTCGACGTCTGGGCGGTAACCGGCATCACCGGAGCTGAGCTCCTCGAGGCCGGAACCGGACACATGTACTTTCCTGGAAAGATCCCTCCCGAGCACCTCCAGCTTGCGACCTGGCCGCCCGCTGGTCGCTGACTGCGCATCCGCTCGTGCCGCGAACCGGTGAACTGTTACTGCTCCGACTCGTACGCGCTGTTCGTCGGCGAATTTGGGCGCCCACCCCAAGCGCGAACAGCCCTGGGGCCGGGCCTCGAGGTCGGAGCGTAGCGCGCAGAGCAAGCTTGAGAGCTCGTTGCTTGTGCTGAACTATAGATCGCACGGCAATCAGACTTGACAGGATGGCCTCGTGGATCAGGTGACCCTGCTTCAAGGCAGCACCAGCAACGGTGCCGCCATCTTTCAGCTGTGGGGCATTCCGGCGATCTTCCTGGTACTCGGCTTTGCGTTCGGATTGTTCGCCAGCTTCTACGTCAAACGACCGAAGGTTATTGTGTGTGGCGGCGGGTCAGGCGGAGCTACCGGGCCAGACTCGTACTATAGCTATGGCATCAGGGTGAGGAATATTCGCGGCTGGATTGGGCTTCCGCGCGCGGGAGTGAAGCTCTTTAGGTGGCGAATAGTAGGTCCAAATTATGTAGGAGTGCCGGTCGCCAGAGATCCGGCTGAGCGCTGTACAGCGGAACTCCTCGATGAGGATGGAGACCGGCTGGCGTTCCTGCTGTGGCGCAGGCTCACGGAGCCTTATGACAACGTGCAATACATGACGCTAAGCGCCGGCGACGATGCGGAAATAGTTCTGTTTGCTCAGCGGAATTCCCAGCGGCCGACATATTTTCCGTACGACGCCCGCAACGAGGTTGTCAAGGAGCCGGGGAATGACCGGAAATTCCATGAGCCGAGACGCTTCAAGGTGCGGATAAGAGACGGATACGGCCAGTGGCAGCGCCTCCTTACTTATGAGGTAAGTTTCCGTGACACTGATGGCGGTCTGATGCTTACCCGCAGGCACAGGAATGGCCGCAGGTCTCCATATATGCAGCGCATGGATTGGATCCCTCATCGATCGCAGCAACGTCGTCGAGCATGAAGTTTGTCGAGCGCATTGCTTAATCGAACCGTCCGCTCATGCCGCCGACGGTGCACGGTGTCCAGACTGTCGATCTTGCCGAGTAGAGTGCATTGGGTCTGCGCAGAATTATGCGTTTGACTTGGGTGAATTCGCGGCCGGAGAAGGTCAACGGCTGAGTGGTGTTTCCGCTGCGCGCGGCCGCGCGTCGCTAGGTTTGGGGTCATGAGTCTGGCCGCAGCGTTGTCTGACGCGTTCGCATCGCGGCCCGATCCGGGTGCTGTCCCTGCCGTATCGATTGCGGCGGTAGTGGATCAGCAGGAGGTCGTCGCAGCGTGGGGGGTGCAGACGAGCACCTTGTTCCAGGCTGCGTCGATAAGCAAGGCAGTGGCGGCCGTGGTCGCGCTGCGGCTCGTCGCCGACGGCTGTCTGGACCTGGATACCGATGTCAACCGGTTCCTGACCTCGTGGCAGCTTCCCGGCGGCGAGGGGGCTGACCCGGTGACCATCCGCCGCCTGCTGTGTCATGGCGGCGGGCTCACTGTCGATGGGTTCCCCGGCTACCGGCAGGACGAGACGCTGCCCAGCCTGACCGACATGCTGGACGGCCTGCCCCCCTGTAACACCCCGGCTGTGCGCAGAGACGGCCCGCCGGGCCGGGAGTGGCGATACTCCGGGGGTGGCTACCAGATTCTGCAGCAGCTTCTTGAAGATGTCACCGGGCGAGTGTTCACGGAGCTTGCAGCGGAGCTGGTTCTGCGGCCCGCGGGCATGACGAGTGCCAGCTACGCGCAGCCGGATTCCGCCGATGCTGCAGCACCGTTTGTTGACGGCCGACCGGTGTCCTGGCGGATTTATCCGGAGCATGCGGCTGCGGGCCTGTGGTGCACGCCTACCGACCTGCTGCGTCTGGCTCAGGCAATACAGGCGGCCCTGGCGGGCGAACAAGGCGCGATCCTGCCGGCCGAGCTCGCCTGGCGGATGGTCACCCGCCAGCTGGCCGACTGGGGGCTGGGTCTACGGGTATCGGACGATGACGACCGCCGGACCTTCGGTCATACCGGCGGCAACTATGGCTACCAGTCCTTCATGCTCGGCGCGGTCCAAGCCCGGAATGGCGCTGCACTCATGATCAGTAGCGATCAGGGTCTGCCGGTGGCGGAAGCCATGGCTGCCGCAATCACTGCCAGCACGTCTTGGCAGATCACCTGACCGACCAGGAGCGCATCTGCTCACTGGTAGGCGATCGGCGCACGGTTGTCGCGAGCGTCACGCCGTCGGTGATGCCGTCATGGCGGCCGAGAAATCTTGTGCCAGCCGGGCTGGCTGAACTGGCTCTTTCGCAGCGCCGTGAGCTTTGTCATGCACGCCTGCGCGTGCGGTTAGGGCCGCCGGCGCCGCATATTTGCTGGTGGTGCGGCCAGGGTGCCGGCTAGAACGGTCCGGTGACTGCCATCGGGCCTCCCGCGCTTCCGGTAGCCGGGTCGAGGGTGCTGCCGGCCGGTTTCTTGCATCCGCACGCCTCGGAGCAGGCGCGGGCGATCGCCGAGGCCGGGATGATCCTGCGCGTGCAAGTCGGCTCAGGGGTGCACGGCACCGCCGTGACGGGTCAGGACGACCGGGACGAGATGGGCGTGTGCCTGGAACCGCCGGAGTTCGTCACCGGCCTGGCCCGGGTGCCCAGCGGCATCGGCGGGCAGGGCCCGTCGGTGCGGTTCGAGCAGTACGAACGGCACACCGCGTGGGACCGGCCGGGCAGGCTAGCGAACCGGTCGGGCGCCGGCGACCTGGACGTGGTGATCTACTCGGCGCGCAAGTGGGCGCGGCTGGCACTGGCCGGCAACCCGACGGTGCTGCTAGTGCTGTTCGTGCCCGACCAGGACGTGGTGTTCCGCAGCAAACAAGGCGCCGAGCTCACCGACAACGCGCACCGGTTTGTGTCCCGGCTGGCCGCCCGCCGGTTTCTGGGCTACGTGCACGGCCAGAAGCAGGCGATGACCGGCGCGTCCGGTGCGCACACCAACCGGCCGGAACTGGTTGCCGTGCACGGCTATGACACCAAGTACGCGATGCATGCGCTGCGCCTCGGGCTGCAGGGCATCGAGCTGCTGACCACAGGGCGGATTACCCTGCCCGTACCCGAACCGCACCGCAGCTACCTGCGCGCGGTCCGCCGCGGCGAGATCCCGCTCTCGGAGGTCGTGGACGCGGTCACCGATGCCGAGACCCGCCTGGCCAGGCTCGGTGCCGACAGCAGCGTGCCCGCCGAGCCAGACCGGCGCTGGGTCGACGACTGGCTGCACCGCAGCTACCTCGACTACTGGACCCGCCCGCCCTGCCAAACCTGACCGCCGCCGCTTCCACCGGAGGATGCCGTTGCCACAAGATGCGCAGTCCCCCCGGCGCGCAGCCTTGGCTGCTAGGACACACTCATCTGCCGCGGTTGGCCCGTTGGCTTCGACATGACGTTCCGACGGACAGACAACCCCCTGACCTACGGCGGATCTGCGTCTGCCGGCCGATGCTCTGCACCGGATTCGTGTGTCTCCTTCGCAGCAACTGCGGAGCGCGCAGATAGTCCGTCCGGCAGGGAAACCCTCATCGTAGACACCTGATCAAGCTGGTCCTGA
>JASHUF010000511.1 GCA_030040175.1 Acidobacteriaceae bacterium | reverse complement strand
ACTCGAAAGCGGAACGAGCGCAGCCATCAGATCACCTCCAGATCGGCTTCGAGGGCGCCGGCCTCTTTCATGGCCTGCAGGATGGAGATCACGTCGCGCGCCCCTGCTCCGGTACGTTGCAATTCCTCGACCAGATCCTCGACCGTGGCGCCCTCCTTGAGATCGATGCGGTTGACGGGTTTTTCCTCGGCCTGCACCTCGGTCTGCTGGACGACTTGCGTGGTGCCTCCGGTCGAAAGCGCGTTGGGCTGCGAAACTTCGACCTGGGAGATGACGTTGACGGTGAGGCCGCCATGGAGGATCGAAACCGGCTGCAGGTGCACCGTGCCTCCGATCACCACGGTGCCGGTGCGCTCGTTGACCACGACGCGCGCGCGGGGATAGACCTCGATCTCGGCCGACTCCACCTTGTCGAGCAGCGCAGCCAGATCTTCGTCGGGTTGGGGCACAATCTCGACGCGGCGGCTGTCGAGGGCGTGCGCGCGCGCGGAGCCGAGTACCCCGTTGATGGAGGCGGCCATCTCTTCGGCGGTATGAAAATCGGCGTCGTTGAGCACCACGTCGATGGTGCGCATCTGCTTGAGGTCGAAGGGCACGGGGCGCTCCACCAGGGCGCCCGAGGGGATGCGCGCCGTGGTGGGATGATTGAGCGTGTGCGAGTTGCCGGCGGCCGCGGCCAGGTAGCCGCCAAGCACCAGCGCGCCCTGCGCCTGGGCAAAGATCTTGCCGTCGGGGCCGTAGAGCGGGGTCATGAGCAGGATGCCGCCCTCGAGCGAGCGCGCATCGCCCGCCGAGGAGACGGTCACGTCGAGCTTGAAGCCGGGCGGGGTGAAGGGCGGCAGCGTGGCCACGACAAAGACCCCGGCCATGTTTTTGACCTGCATGTTGGCGGCGCTGATGGCGCCCGACTGGGGTACGGTGATGCCCATGCGCTCGAGTGCCGAAACCAGGCTCTGGTAGGGAAAGATGGTCTGCTGGCTGTCGCCGGTGCCGTGCAGGCCCACGACCAGGCCGTAGCCGACGAGCTGGTTGTCGCGGATGCCTTCAATGGCGGCCACATCCTTGACGCGCACCCTCTCCCCCGCGTCGGCCGGCGCGCAAAGCGCGGGAAGGGCGCAGACGAGAAAAACGGCAAGGACGAGAGAGCGCGGCGGCCGCAGGGGCGGGACGAGAGCGGGAGGGATGGAGCGATTTGTCAGCTTGGTGTGCATTGCGGTTTTCCGTCCCTGCTCCCTGATCCCCGTTCCCTGACCCCTGTCTCTAGAACACCAGCAGCTTCTCGAGGAAGCGCACCACGGGGTTCTGGCGGTAGGTGGAGTCGTTGACGATGCCCTTGCCCGTCACCTCGAGTTCGAGGTCGGTCATGTCGGTCGAGAGCACCTGGTTCTGGTTGTTGACGTCTTCGGGGCGCACCAGGCCGCGCAGCTTGATGAGCTGCGTCTGCTCGGAGAAGGTGAGCTGGCGCGTGGCCTGCACCACCAGCATGCCGTTGGGAAGCACGTCGACCACCTCGCCGCCGAAGGTGGTGGTAAGGCTGGAGCTGGTGGTGCTCTGGCCCTGCGCGCTCAGCCCCGACGACGCGCTCATGCCCAGCAGGTTCTGGAGATTATTGCTGCTCTTGAGCGCGCCGAAGAGCCCGGTCAGGCCGGAGCTGGCAGTCGAGGCGCGCGAGTTCTTGACCTGGCCGTCGGTCGAGGCGGCCAGGCTCTCGGTAACCACGATGGAGATCACGTCGTGCAGGCGGTAGGCCTTGGGATCGGTGCCCAGGCGGACAAGCAACCCCTGCGCCGACCAGATGGAGCCGGGCGCGTACACCTCGGCGGCATTCTCGGCGCGCACGCGGTCAATGTAATGGGCGAGCGCCGCCTCGGGCGGCGTGGCCCTGGCCGAGTCGGCGGCCTTGGCCTTCTTCCTGGCCTGCGCCGGCGGCGCGGCCAGAGACCACGCGGCGCAGAGCAGAAGCAGGGAGGCAAGCTTGGGCGTCATGGCTCGACTTCCACTTCCGGCGCGAGCCCGGGTTCCAGGGTTGCGCGCCCGGGGGCGAGGGCGCGCACGCGGACGATCCTGCCGCCGATCGCGAGACGGGCCTCGAGCACGGCGCCCGGCGCCGCCGGTCCGAGAGCCGTGGCCGCGAGGCGCGCCTCGACCACGGGCGTGTCTTCTTCGACCACGAGCGGGTCGCCCGCACGAATGATGGGCGCAGCGGGTGCAGTGAGCCCCTCCTGGCCGGGGCGGGTTGAATCAGTGATGGAGCTTCTCCGCGCGGGGGCGGGCTGCGCCGCGCGTCGAGAACCGGCCAGAAGCAGCAGACGGCCCGGACCGCCGGGCCGGTTCCAGTCGCGCACCAGCAGCCAGCGGTCGCCGGTCGCGGGGTCGTCGATCTCGCGGATGACCTGAAGGGATGGGGCCGCGGCGGATGTTGGCATGTCCGGCTGCGCGGGGAGGCCGGCGGATAGCGGCGATTGGGCGCGCAAAGCGGTGAGGGCGCCCCCGATCGAAATCGCCACCATCGCCAGCTCCAACCGCGCCATGCCGTCCTCTTCTTTCCTGCCCATCGCCGCGTGCGCGCACGCCTCCGTGCGTCATGTTCACGCCTTAGTGCGTCATGTTCACGCCTTAGTGCGTCATGTTATTGACCTGCGAGTACATGTCGTCGGCCGCCTTGATGACCTTGGAGTTCGCCTCGTAAGCGCGCTGCGCCAGCACCATCTGCACGAACGCCGTGACCACGTCGACGTTCGAGTTCTCGAGATACCCCTGCTGCAGCGTGCCCAGACCCTCGTTGCCGCCGGGATTGCCGAGCACCGGGTCGCCGGAGCTGAGCGTGGACTCAAGCAGGTTGTTGCCCACCAGCTGCAGGCCGCCGGGATTGGGAAAGGTGGCCAGCTGAATCTGCCCCAGCTGCGACGGGTTCTGCTGCCCGGGCAGGGTGGCATTGACCACGCCGTACTGGGTGATGGTCACCGCGGTGGCGTTGGGGGGAATGGTGATGGTGGGAATGAGCGGGTCGCCGTCGGTGTCGACGACGGTGCCCTGATTATTGAGCTGAAATTGCCCCGCGCGCGTATAGGCGATGGTGCCGTTCGGCAGCTGCACCTGGAAAAACCCCTGGCCCTCGATGGCCACATCGAGAGGATTGTCGGTCTCGTTGAGCTCGCCCTGGGTGGTAATCACCTCCGTGGCCGCGGACTTGGTGCCCAGACCGATCTGCAGGCCGGCCGAGACCGTGGTCTGGCTCTGCGCCGCGCCCGGCGTGACCAGATTCTGGTAGACCATGTCCTGAAACTCGAGGCGCAGCTGGCGAAAGCCCGTGGTGGACGAGTTGGCCAGGTTGTTGGCGATGGTGTCGAGATTGAGCTGCTGCGCGCTCATGCCGCTGGCGGCGGTGTAGAGGGCTCGAATCATTTCTGCTCCTTCGGAGAACAGGTGTCAGGGGTCAGGGGTCAGGGGTCAGTTAGTCCTTGCTGCTTCACTCTTACGCGACTGACGGCCGAGTCTGATTTCACGCGTTACCGGCAATCGATAGCAGCTTTTCTGTTCCCTGTTCCCTGTTCCCTGTTCCCTGTTCCCTGACCCCTGAAACCTGAAACCTGTTCCCTGCTCTTCTCACACTTTGGGCAAATCCTCGGCGGCAAACTTGTTGAACTCGGTGTGGAAGATGGTGAGCGCGCGCTGCATCATCTCCGCCTGGCGCTGCATCATGACCAGATCGAGCGAGCCCTGCACGATGTCCTCGTTGGCCGACTC
>JASHUF010000510.1 GCA_030040175.1 Acidobacteriaceae bacterium | reverse complement strand
ATCGGTCCCGAACAGCGCATGCGCAATGGCGTTTTTCTCCGCGCAGGCGGCCTCAATATGCGCCTTCAGCAGCGCCGGATGCAGCAAATCCACCACGCGCAGCCCGCTGCGCGCCATCTTGTCCTCGTACGCCGGCCCGATGCCGCGGCTGGTGGTGCCGATCTTCTTCCGTCCCGGCGCGCTCTCGGCCGCCAGCTCGATCATGCGATGGTAAGGCAGAATCACCTGCGCGCGGTTGGAGACGAAAAGCTGCCGGTCGACGTCGACGCCCAGCGCGCGCAGATGCGCAACCTCTTTCAAAAAAGCCAGCGGGTCGAGCACCACGCCGTTGCCGATCACGCCCTTGCATCCCCTGCGCAAAACCCCGCAGGGAATGAGCTGCAGAACGAACTTCTGCTCCCCGATGATTACCGTGTGCCCGGCGTTGTGCCCGCCCGCGTAGCGCGCCACGGCGGAGAATCGCTCGCTGAGCGCGTCCACAATCTTGCCCTTGCCTTCATCGCCCCACTGGGCGCCCAGCACAACTGCCGTCTTCGCTCGCATCCCCGGTCCATTTCCGCAAAACGGTTCCGCAAAAGAGCCCGGCATGGTTGCCCTCGGGAAGAGGGCTGCGCTCGCGCCGGTTGCCTGGCTCGGCGGGCGCACAAGGCCCGCGGCCTCTAAGATGATACCGCAGCGTCTTTACCGCGAACCTGCGTGCTGCGAGCGGCTCTCCTTTGACAGGCGGCTGGCCGCAAACTTCGCCTCGCGTCTCGAGGCGAAGGCCCGCAATCCGTTTTTCCGATCCCTGTTCCCTCATCCCCGATCCCTCTCCTGCGTTACCCTGAACCCTATGGGGCGCATCCGCATTCTTCCTGACCAGGTGGCCAACCAGATCGCCGCCGGCGAGGTTGTCGACCGTCCCGCATCCGTGGTCAAGGAGCTGCTGGAGAACGCGCTCGACGCCGGCGCCGCGCTCATCCGCGTTGAAGTCGAGGCCGGCGGCCGCAAGCTCATCCGCGTCACCGACGACGGCCAGGGCATGAACCGCGACGATGCCCTGCTTGCCTTCGAGCGCCACGCGACTTCAAAGCTCCGCACCGCCGACGACCTGCTCGCCATCGCCACGCTCGGCTTCCGCGGCGAAGCGCTGCCCTCCATCGCCTCCGTTGCCCGCGTCACGCTCGAAACCGCAGCCAGCGCCGTGGCCGGCTCGCTTGAGTCCGGGGCACGCCCGATGGGCACGAAAATCGACATCGCCGGGGGCAAAATCCTCTCCGTCGCCGACGCCGCCCTCCCGCGCGGAACCACGCTCACCGTCGCCGACCTCTTCTTCAACACCCCCGCCCGGCGCAAATTCCTTCGTGCCGAGGCCACCGAGCTCGCCCACGTTGCCGCGCTCGTCACTCACTACGCTCTTGTCCATCCCGAGAAACACTTCGAGCTGGTCTCCGCCTCGCACACGCTCGTCTCCGCGCCGCCTGTCGGCCGCACCGCCGAGCGCATCTACCAGCTCTTCGGCAAGGACACCCTCGCCGCGCTTCTTCCCGTCGCTGCCGAGACTGCTCTCGCCCATGCCGGCCTGCCCGAGCCGCCTCCCTGGAAAAGGGATCCCGCCCAGCCGTCGCGCCCGCCCGGCGCGCTTGGCCTCACCGGCTTCTACTCCAAGCCCGAGCTCCAGAAGCTCAACCGCAACTCCATCTATATCTTCGTCAACAAGCGCCTCATCCGCGACCGGCTCCTGCTGCACGCCATCACCGAGGCCTATCGCAACGTGATCCCGCCCACCAGCTTTCCCGTCGTTCTGCTGTTCCTCGAAATGCCGCCCGAGGAAGTCGACGTGAACGTCCATCCCGCTAAAACCGAGGTCCGCTTCCGCCAGCAGACCCTGGTCCACGACTTCGTCCGCGACTCGATCCGCACCGCGCTCATCCAGGCCCGCCCTGCGGCCGGCTTCCTCGCGGCGCTCGACGGCCAGCCCACGGCCAGCCCCTCGCTCATGCCGCCGGCGGCCTCGCCCCTGCCCGGCGTACCGCAGTTTGATCCGGATCGCTCCGCCCGGCCTGCCGATTCCCCGTCCATACTCCCGGTCGCCCCCGCCGCCCCCGCGGCCGGTGCTGCCGGCCCGCAACCCGAACCGTTTCAGCTCACTCCACAGGTTCCCACGCCTGCCTCCGGCCGGCTCCCCTTCGCCGTCTCCGCTTTGCCCTTGCTTGATTGGCAAGTGCTCTCGACCGCCGCGGCTACCGGCTTGCTTGACCCCGCGGCTACCGATCCGGCCGTGGCCACAGCCCGCGTGGAGGCCGAGCAGGCCTCTACCAACTTGAACCATCTACGGGACTTGAAGCCCATCGGCCAGCTCCGCGAGTCCTTCATCCTGGCCACGGGCGAAGACGGCCTTTGGATCATCGACCAGCATGTGGCCCACGAGCGCATCCTTTTTGAAAAGATTCTTGCCGCCAGGGAAGTAGAAAAAGTGCAGCGCCAGCGCCTGCTGATGCCTCTTCTGGTTGAGCTTAAACCCCAGCAGATGGTTGTATTTGCACGCATTGCAGACGAACTCGGGCGCAACGGCTTCGAGGTCGAGCCCTTCGGTCCCGCGACCCTCGCCGTCAAAGCGGCCCCTGCCGGTCTCGAGGGCGCCCCGCTCGAGCGTATGCTCAACGAGGTCATCGACCAATCCTCCCCCGATTCCGATGAACCCATCGAAAATCGAGAGCTGTTCGCTCTGCGCACGCGCATCGCCGCTTCCATTGCCTGCCACTCTGCCATTAAAATCAATACAGCCCTTGACCCGGCACGGATCGAGTGGCTATTGTTGGAGCTTGCGAAGACCAGTCATCCGACCAGTTGCCCGCATGGACGTCCAATCGCTTTGCTGTATTCTTGGAAAGAGATCCAACGGGCCTTCCACCGCGTTTAGAACTCCTAGGAGGTGGCAGTTCTGCTCTTCGCGAGCGGCCGCTGCCGGGCGCTAAAAGCAAGACCGGGGCACAAAGATCCCGGAATGCATTGTTTGAGCCGGTTTCCGAATCCCAAGACCGGTCCCTCCTCGGGACGGTTGGTCCTTGCGGCCGTTCCGTTGCCGGCCTTTGATCTAAGTTGGATCGAGGCAAAAGAGACGCAATATCTCTGGTTACGCCGCGGCGCCAGCCTGGAAGTGAGGTTTTTCTTTGACATCAGAGCAATTGGAAGCTTCGCGCGCCGAAAGGATGCGCCTGAACGGACATGGGGCTCTTTCGCTGGAGGATACCCGTACCTGGATCGAGGAGACGGGCCTATGCCTCTTCCTGCCACGGCGCCAGTTTTCCGTGGGCGTCGCGCCGTCGTTTGTTGAAGCCATCGCCGGTGAGCGCAATCCCAATCCCGGCGCTCGCCAGATCGCGCTGGCGGAGGAGCTCCTGGTCCGCCTGGAATCCGACAGCATCGCTGTACGGCTGAACCTGCTCGGCCAGCCCGGCGAGCAGCCTGACTTCGTGGTCGCCGCCTGGGTGCTGCCCTACGTCTATGCGCTCCGGGGCGATCGCGACTGGCGCCGCAGTCCGCAACTCACCGGCTCGCGCCAGGTCTCGCCGCTCGCTATCCAGACCTACAAGCTCCTCGAGGCCGGCGACGCCACCATTCCGCAGCTCCGTCACGCGCTGGGCAAAGAAGTCACGGAGTCCGCGGTCCTGCGCGCCATTACCGAGCTCTGGCAGCAGCTGCGCATCATTCCCGTCATCGCCGCGCCCGGCAAGACGGCGCAGTGGCAGCTGCTGCGCCATCGCTTTCAGAAGGCTATTGCCGAGGGAGCTTCCACCTCCCAGGTCACGGCCATCTCCGTGCTCGCCTCCATTTACCTGCAGGCTGTGATTGCCGCCAGCATGGAGGAGGTGGAAATCTTCCTCTCGCCGCTCACCGCGCGCAGCAAGATCCGCGAGGTGCTCCGCGGCCTGGTAGCCACGCGCCAGGTGCACACCATCTCCTTCGGCCACGCGCCCCACTTCTACGTGGCCGGCACACTGCCCGAGTTCACGGTCGCGCCCAGCGTCTACGCCAGCTCCGCCATGGCTGCGTCCTCCTATTTTTCGAGTGCGCACGGATTTGAAGACGAGCGCCGCGACCGCGCTGCGCATGTGTCCATGCCCCCGGCGGCGCCCGCCCCGGCTGCGAATATGGCCGCGCCGGCTCCCCTTGCGCCGCCCGCGGCCAGCGTCGATCGTATCCCCGCCGAGGCCCACGCCCCGCGTGTTCCGGCCGCACGCAAAGCTGCCTCCACGCCCAAAACAAATGGCGCTCGCCCGCACTTCAGCCGGCCTGCCGCCCACGCGCGCGACCGCAAGCCGGTGCAGTCGTCCGGCAGCCGCAGCGCACGGCGTTCCAGCCGCGACACACGCTCAGCCGGCGGCCTGCGCCACGCCTCTGCCTCGCGTTGGACCGCTGCCAACGCCAAGCCGAAGCCCAACCGCGCCCGCTCGAAGGCTGCGCACCAGGCCGCTGGCCGCCATGGCTCCGGCGTGCACAACGGCAACGGCCGGGTGAGCGGGCATAAGCCTTCCGGCACGCGCAACGGCGTCGCCGGCGCGCACAACGGCAAGCCGTTCACCCAGGCCCGGGATGCGCGCAACGGCCACAGCGCCAACGGCAAAAGCACGTACCCAACGGGAATGGCCGCGCGCCGCAATAGCCCTCTGCGCAAGGAAACCCGCAAGGATGCCCGCCTCAACCCGCGTTCGCAGCGTAAGCCGGCCCTCACTGCGGGCGCCAAGGCCCACAACACGAAGCGCTACGGCTTCCGCGCTCCTTCCGGACAAAGGACCAAGAAACGCGGATGAGCGGAGCCGCAAGCCCCATTCGCTCCACGGAACCGGTCCGGAACACGATCGTCGCCATCGATGGCCCCGCGGGTGCCGGCAAGAGCACCCTCGCGCGTCATCTCGCCCGCCATTTCGGCCTGCTCAACCTTGAAACCGGCGCCATGTACCGCGCCTTCGCCCTCAAGGCCCTGCGCGCCGCCATTCCTCTCGACGATGGCCGCGCGCTCGAGCGCCTCAGTGCGGAAACCACCATCCGCCTCGAACCCGGCGAAGAAGAGAATCGCGTCCTGCTCGACGGCGAAGACGTCACCGGTTTTCTGCGCAATCCTGCAGTTACTGACGCGGCCTCGCGCGTCAGTATTTTTCCCGGCGTTCGCGCCTGGATGGTCGGCCTGCAGCAGAAACTCGGCGCCCGGGGCGGCATTGTGATGGAAGGCCGGGACATCGGCACCGTCGTCTTTCCTCAAGCGCCGGTCAAGATCTTTCTCGACGCGGCGCCGGAAGTCCGCAGCCAGCGCCGTTTCGAGCAGCTCGGACAATCCGGCCGCGCCCACGCCATTGAGCCGCAAACCGGGGCCCCCGGCGATAGGTCTTCGCCGCTGGAGAGAGAAGAAATTCTCCGCGAACTCCACGCCCGCGACGAGCGCGACCGCAACCGCGCCGACTCGCCCCTGCGTCCCGCGCCCGACGCTGTTCTCCTCGACTCGACCGGCATGACTCTCGAAGAGGCGGTGCGCGCCGCCATCGCCATCGTCGCCGCCAAGCTCGCTTCCCTGCAGCCCTTCTGATCGCCCTCGCGGCAGCCCACCAGCCGCTCCCGCGCCCGGTGTGAGATGCTATAGGCTCAGAAGAGAAGCCGGGAAGTGAACGATGGAAATCACCTGCAGCCGCTGCCACCAGACCGTGCAGCCAGAGGACTGTTTTTGCCCCGTCTGCGGCCTGCCGCAGCTCGTCTATTCAGGGGAATCCTCGGGCGAGCAGACGCAGCCCGACAAGGGGGGTGAAGCCGTCCGCGACGCCGGCAGCATCGACTGGAAACCGGCCCTGCGCTATGCGCTCCTGCTCGCTGTCCCTGCAGGCGTCCTGGCGGCGCTGCTCTCCGCCGTGAGCATTCTCGGTTTGCTGCTCATGGGCGTCACCGGCGCCCTCGTCGTCGCGCTCTATATGCGCAACCGCCATCCCTCCTGGATCACCCTTGGAGCCGGCGCTCGCATCGGTCTGGTGACCGGCCTGCTGGGCGGATGGTCCACCCTCGCTGCCTCCGCCTTTGCCCTCTACGCGGCGCGCTCCTGGTTTCACCAGGGACCCATGCTCGACGATCTCCTCCGCAAGCAGATCGTCGAATCCGCCCAGCAATTGCTCTCGCTCGGCATCGACCCGCAGAAAGTGGCTCAGGCGCAAGCCGTCTTTCTCTCCCCGGAAGGCCGCGCCGGCGGCGTCATCTCCAACGCCTGCTTTCTGGCTCTCGCGCTGCTGGTCTTTGCCGTGGCCGGGGCTGCGCTCAGCGCGCGCCTCCTCGCCCGCACCCGCCGCCCGCAAAGCT
>JASHUF010000509.1 GCA_030040175.1 Acidobacteriaceae bacterium | reverse complement strand
CGGCAAGTACTTCATGGAAGTGGAGGCGATTACTGTCTTCCTCGCGCTGATCGGCACCACGCTGAGCTGCATGAACACCGGCGCCCGCGTCACCTACGCCATGGGCAGGGACGAGGAGGTTCCGGAGCACTTCGGCATCCTGCACGCCAAATCGCTCTCGCCGCGCCGCGCCATCTGGACGCTCGCTGCCATCTCCGCCATCCTCGGCTGCCTGGCTCTCACCCTCGTTTTCGGCGACGCCAGCGCCCCCACGGACGCGACCATCGCCGCCCTCCCGCACGGCTTCCTCTCGAGCTTCGGTTATCCATCGCACGATACTCTGGCAGCCCTTCCGAACTCACTCCTCGCCATCACGCTCACGTCGAACTTCGGCACCTTCATTCTCTACGGCCTCAGTTGTTTCCTGTGCATCGTGGCCTTTCACAAGCGGCCTGACTACAATCCGGTCAAACACCTGTTCATTCCCGGCTTCGGGCTGCTGGCCAACCTCACCTGCATGGCGTTCTACCTGATCGCTCCTGCCTTCAGCCTGGGCACTTCGAAGGAACCGCTGCTGGCGCTCGGCATCTCGGCGGTTTGGGGAATCTACGGGGCCATCTACTTCATCAAGTCGTCCAAGAAGAAGGGCAAGACCGTTCTTCTGACCTCGAAGCAAGCCGTTTCGTAATCCGGATTGCACCCGCGTATCTCTGGGTGGACTCGCGCTTCAGCCCCTGGCCAAGGGCGTGGAAGCGCGAGCCCGCCCATTGATGATTTTGCAAGGAACTTCTACGGTTTCAGAAAAGGGCGCCACCTTCGGGCGCCGGGCAACAATGACTCGGCGGCAACCATGTTGGATGTTCAGTTCGGCGGAGCGAGCGATTTCGGAAAGGTCCGGAAAAATAACGAAGACGCCATGGGATCATTCGTCCCCTCCTCGCGGCGCCAGGCCCGGTCGCACGGTTTTCTCTTCGCGGTGGCCGACGGCGTGGGCGGGCTCGATCTGGGCGAGGTCGCTTCGGCCACCGCCATCTCCGTCGTTACGGAGGAGTTCGCCGGCGCGCAGGCGGGCTCCATGCTCATCAGCCTGGTGCCGCGCCTCGTCCAGCACGCCAACACCGCGGTGCACGACCGCTCGCTCGCACCCGGCTCCCACGGCCGCAAAATGGCCACCACGCTCGTCGTCTGCGCCCTGCGCTACGACCAGGCAGTGGTCTCCCACGTGGGCGACTCGCGCTGCTATCTGGTCCGCAACGGCCGCGCCCGCCAGGTGACGCAGGATCACACCCTGGTCAACGAGCAGAAAAAAGTCGGCCTGATCTCCGAAAGCGAGATCAAGGAATCCGACGCACGCCACGTCCTCATTCGCTCGCTGGGGCCGGAGATGTTCGTCTCGCCGGACACCACGGCCATCACCCTCGAAGCCGGCGACGTGCTGGTGCTGTGCACCGACGGCCTGCACGACGAGATGACGGAAGCCATCATCGCCGAAATCGCCTCGCAGAAAAAAAGCGCCGACGAGATCGCCCATGAGCTCGTCAACCGCGCCGTGGCCATCGACGGCAACGACAACACCACCGCGCAGGTCATCCGCGTGCGCTCCGTCGAGCAGGTGGGCATGTACCGCGGCCGGCCCTACCGCTTGCCCGCCTGAGCCGCCCTCCGCCAACGCTTACGGATTCCTTACTCATTCTCCAGCCTTTTCCCGATAGAGTAGAAGCAGTTCCATCTATCGTCCGCGAGGCGCAATGAGTTTTTACGACACCCTCGAGCCCGGCACGCAGATCGACTCCTATCGCATTGAGGCGCCCGTCGCCCGGAGCGGCATGGCTACCATCTTCCGTGCCGTCGATACGCGGGATGGCCGCGTGGTTGCGCTCAAAATTCCCCATCCCGATATGGAAGCCGATCCGATTCTCTTTGACCGTTTCCGGCGCGAGGCGGGCATCGGCGAAAAGCTCGACCACCCCGCGGTGATGCGCGTGTATAGCGAAAAAGCGGGCGGGGAGGAGCGCTCGCGCATTTACATGGTGATGGAGTGGTGCGAGGGCCGGCTTCTGCGCAAGATTCTCGACGAAGGCCGGATCTCCCGGGAGCGCGCGCTGCGCATCGCCCTCGGCGTGCTCGACGCCCTCGACTACATCCATGCGCACGGCGTGGTTCACCGCGATCTGAAGCCGGAAAACATCATGGTCGACGGGAACGACAACATCAAGCTCATCGACTTCGGCATCGCCAGCGACACCGCCGCGCGCCGGCTGACCTACGCCAACTTCACCGCCACCCTGGGCACCCCCAGCTACATCTCGCCCGAGCAGGTGAAGGGCAAGCGCGGCGACGCGCGCTCCGACCTCTACTCGATGGGCGTCATCCTTTACGAGATGCTCACCGGCAAACTTCCCTTCCCCGCGGCCTCACCCATGGCCGCCATGAACGACCGCCTGCTCAACCATCCCGTGCCGCCGCGCGTGGCCGATCCCGCCGTCTCGCCTCAGCTCCAGGAGGTTCTGTACCGCGCGCTGGAGCGGGAACCCAAGAACAGGTACGCCACCGCGCACGAATTTGCGCACGATCTCGAGCATCTGGACGAGGTGGGCGTCGCCGACCGGCCCGAGATCGCCAATTGGGAAAAAAGAAAATCCCACCTTTCGCGAAAGATTCTCTATTACACGGGCCTGGCCCTGATTCCGGTTGTTATCCTGTTGGTGATGGTGCTTGTCGCCCATCGCCGCTGAGCGCAGATAGACCGCCGTTTTCCACGTGCGCAACCCTTGAATCTTCACGGGATCCTTATACGGATGGTCCTAGGATTTCTGTGTATACTCAACCATTTCAACCTTCCGCCCAAAGGAGAATTCAT
Source organism: Acidobacteriaceae bacterium (assembly GCA_030040175.1). Classification (GTDB taxonomy): domain Bacteria; phylum Acidobacteriota; class Terriglobia; order Terriglobales; family Acidobacteriaceae; genus Telmatobacter. Next base: position 19 of record JASHUF010000509.1, on the reverse strand, counting down.
GGCAAAGTACAAACTGGAG
>JASHUF010000508.1 GCA_030040175.1 Acidobacteriaceae bacterium | reverse complement strand
CACCACGGCGTTCGACAGCGCGGACGGCTCGGTGATTACCTATGCCAAAAGCCAGCAGGAGTCAGTGGTGGTCACGGTCACGGCGAATCCGTCCGAGTACAACGGCAAGACCCAGATCCGCATCGTGCACACCACGTCCACCAAATCCTCGTGAGGTCGCTTCCGCACGAAACCGGGCGCCCCATCCTTTCCACGTTTTGTGTCGACAAGGGTGGGAAAAGCACGAACCCCGTCCGTGCATTCTCGGCCCGGCCGCAGAAATGGGTGCCCCCGAGCCTGCCCTGAGCGAAGTCGAAGGGTCCCTCGCATTGAGGGGCCGGGGAAACCGCCGGCCTCAACTCGCTGGCTCGCTGATCTAGCCCCGGTGCGGGCAGCTCTTCGCATTCAGGCACGCGTCGGCGATGCGCAGCCGCTCGACGGGACGGCCCGCAAGGAGATGCTCGCGGACAATCTCCTCCGCATCCTCAGGCTTCACGCCCCCGTACCACACCGCCTCGGGATACACCACCACCGTGGGACCGTGCTCGCACTGGTCCAGGCAGCCGGACTTGTTGATCCGCACCCGGCCGGCGAGCCCGGCCTCTTTGCTCAGTTGATTGAGCCGTGCGTGCAGCTCGCTGGTTCCGTCGCGGGTGCAGGAGGGCCGGGGCGCATCGGCGGGGCGGATGTTGTGGCAGACAAAGACGTGGCGCTCGAATAGGGGCAAACGACATTCTCCCAGAGTTCTTTTTCAGGATAAAGGACCCGATCGAGCGGCGGGCGCGCGCTGGGCGCGAACCCCAACCGCGCGCCCCCCAAGGTTTCCACATTCCTTCTTCCCAACCCGGCCCCATCTGCGAAAATGAGTGCTTGACTATGAGTGCCGAAAACCTGCTTGCCCTCAAGGATGATATGGTGGCCTTCATCGAAGGCCATGGACTGCGCCGTCTTCCCGGCTACGTGACCGAAGACATTCCGTCGATTCTTTGGGAAGGGCGCGGCAATCCCGACGCGTGGAAAGACTTTGTGGAAATGGCCAAGCACGTGGGGGCGCCCTTCGTTACCTTCAGCGAGATGACCATGGAGCGGGAAGAGCTGGATGCGCTGATCGAAGAAGCCGGGGAGATGAATTTCCCCGACGAAGAAGCCACGGAGCTGGTCGAGGCCAAATGGCTGCGCAAATACGCCGGCATGCTCGGCTACATCCAGCTCGGCTTTATCTACCAGGGACTGGTATTCCTGCACGAGACCACGACCGAGTGGTATGAGCGCTTTCAAACCCTGGTCGAAGATATCGAGGCCTTCCAGGACATCGTGATCGACGACACCCACTCCCGCGACGAAGGGGAAGAGTAAGCCGCGTGAGCGTGACCGGGATTGAGGCAGGCTCCGCAGTATCCTGGCGCAGGCTTCCAGCGGAACGATGGGTCCTTCCCCACCCACATCCCGAGGCCGCGGTTTTGGCGAATGCAGCACGGCTGCCGCATGCACTGGCTGAGCTCCTGTGCGCGCGCGGCATCACCCAGGCCCGCGAGGCGCACGCCTTTCTGCATCCCGAGTACGCCCATCTTCACCAACCCTGGCTCATGCGGGGCATGGGTGAGGCTGTGGCCCGGCTGGAGCGCGCCATTGCCGCCGAAGAGCCGATTCTGCTCTACGGCGACTACGACGTGGACGGCACCACGGCCGTAGTGCTGCTGAAGACCGCCATCGAAATGCTGGGCGGCCATACGCGTTTCCATGTGCCGCACCGGCTGCGCGAGGGCTACGGACTGCAATCGAGCGTACTCGAAGCGGCCCACGCGGACGGCGTGCGCCTGGTGGTCACCGTCGATACCGGCATGCGCGCGTTGGCTGAGGCTGAAACCGCGCGCCGCCTGGGCCTGGACCTGATCGTCACCGATCACCATCTTCCGGGGCTTGGCGATGCGATTCCCGATGCGCTGGCCATTCTCAATCCCAACCAGCCCGGCTGCGCGTATCCGGAGAAATCCCTCTGCGGCGCCGCGCTTGCGCTCAAGCTTGCGCAGGCGCTGCTTGAGCGGTGTGATCGCGTCCGGCGCGACCCGGCGCGCCTCAAAGAAAAGATTCTGCCCAGCTTTCTCAAGATGACCGCCATCGCCACCATCGCCGACGCGGTGCCGCTCAAGGGCGAAAACCGCACCATCGCCGCCCTGGGCCTGCGCGAGCTGCGCCGTCCCGCGGGCGTGGGCTTGCGCGCGCTCTTTCGTGCGGCCGCGCTGGATCCGGCGGCCAGGGCGCTCACCGGCTTCGACGTGGCCTTCCGCCTGGCGCCGCGCATCAATGCCGCAGGGCGCATGGACGTGGCTTCAGCTGTGATCGAGCTCTTCACCACGCGCGATTCCGTGCGCGCCACGGAGCTGGCGAACAAATTGGAGCGGTTAAATCGCGAGCGGCGCGACGCCGAGGCAGCAGCGCTCGCTGCCATCGAGGTGCGTCTGGAGACGGAAGCCGCGCTCGCCGCCGACAGCCTGCTCCTCATCGACGGCGAAGGCTGGCACCGCGGCGTCATCGGCATTCTGGCCTCGCGCGTGGTCGAGCGCACCGCCAAGCCCGCGATTGTGGTGAGCGTGGAAGAGGGTATCGCTCACGGTTCCGGCCGCAGCGTGGACGGATTTCCCCTGCTCCAGGCCATCGAGAGCTGCGCGGATCTGTTCACCCGTTTCGGCGGCCACGCCTTTGCCGTGGGCTTTGCCCTGCCCGCCGCGTCGCTGCCGGAACTCAAGAGCCGTCTGCGCGCCTACGCCCGGGAAAAGCTCGCCGTACGCGCGCCGGAGCGGCTGCTGCGCATCCATGCCGAGCTTCCTCTGGACCGCATCACGCCCTTGGTGGCAGGCTGGCTGCGCAAGCTCGAGCCACTGGGGCACGGCAATCCCGAACCGGTGTTTCTCGCGCGCCGGGTGCGCCTGGTCGCAGCGCCGCGTGTGCTCAAGGAAAAACATCTGCGCCTCGAGCTCAGCCAGGAGTCCTCGCATTCCGGCGCATCGGATGATGGCCAGGCCGGCTCGCCGTCGCCGCAACGCGCTATGCGCGCCGTGGGCTGGGGCCTGGCGGAGCGCGCCGCGCAACTGGGCCTGCGCCAGGCGAGCCTGATCGACCTGGCCTATCGCATCCGCGAAAATGACCATCCGGAGTTCGGCGGCCTTGAATTAGAAATTGCCGGCGTGGAGATCGCCGGCACGCAGCCGGGGCCGGTAGGTCAGGGCCGGTAGGTCGGGGCAGGTAGGTCAGGGCTTCAGCCCTGACACCGGCTCGCGCTGCAAAATGTGTGTGGCCTTCAGGCCCTGAGGCTTCCGGCCCAAAGACAACGAAGCCCACGGCATACCGTGGGCCTCGCTGATTCACCGGCGCGGTTTTTATCGGCCGTGCCCGTGGCCCTCGTCCTTGTTGCCATGGTTTTCATTTTTTGGCGCGGACTTTTCGGCCGGATGCGAGCTGTTGGTCGAGTGACCGCTGCTGTTGTTGGAGTTCCGATTGACGTTGTTGCCGGAATTCCGATTGTACGTGTCGCCATTGTTGGAGTTCCGGTTGTAGGTGTTCTCGTTGGTGGTATTCCTGTCCACGGTCACGTTGCGGTTGATGGTGGTGTTGTTGTTGATGACGGGCCGCGGCGCAGGACGGCTCTCCGACTGGAGCGGGCGCGAGGACACCAGGTTCGACGGACGGCCGCCGTTGTGGCTGGCGTAGGCGTTGGTATCGTGCATGGCCGTGGCTTCATGCTGGGTTTGGAACGAAGTGGCGGCCACGTGCGGCTCGCGCGAGAACTGGTTCTCCTGCGCAGTGGGCGGATGGTTGATGCCGCCCGGTCCGCCGCTGAAGGCTACGCGGCTGTTGACGACGACCGTATTGCGTTCGACGATGGTGCGGTCGACGTAGACGCGATCGCCACCCCATCCCGGGCCGACGCCCACGTGCACGATGGCCGTGTTATAGGCGAACACGCCGCCACGCCACATGCCGCCGGCGAATCCGATGCCCATGTAGCCGAAGCCGTAGTTCACGCCCCCGTAGTAGCCCACGTGCGCACCCCAGTAGCCGGGATGCCACACAAACAGGCCGCCGCCCCAGCCCCAGTAGCCGGGAGTCCACAGCGCGCCCACATAAGGCGCCGGCACCCAAGCGCCGGGCACCCAGTAATATCCGTCAGGACCGTAAGCCCAGTAGCCGGGAGTCCACATCAGGCCGGGCTCCGGGCACGGCGGCTGCACATAAACCGGCAGCACCGGCGGGGCGAATCCCACGCTGATAAAGACGCCCGCATACGACGACGCCGGGATCAGAGAGACAAGAAGCGCCAGAAACAGCAGGCGCGCAGAGCGAAACATTCGCATGAGAAAACCTCCTCTTCAAAACTCGTTCGGATCGATCGGACACACCCTGAAACGCTGCGCATCCAGTCTATGCCAATGAAACCCCTCCGGCACACAGAAGTTGCAGGCGAGCCATGATTCTTTGGGTTCTTTGCGGTGGGAAAACGGAGCTCATCCGGAGTCCGGCAGGCGTGTCTTAGTGGCATGAACTCCACAACTTAGCCTCATGGCCAGGACCCGGCGCAGCGGTTCCGGCGGCTGCCGGCACTGAGCGAGCGGGCCCGCGCCGTCTCCGCATCGGCTCCGAGGGAAAACTGGGCCGGTGATAGACTTGCGCCATGCCGCGGGGTTTGTTCATCACGCTCGAGGGCCTGGACGGCTCCGGGAAGACTACGCAGATCAGGCGCCTGGCTGCGTGGATGGCCCGCCGCGGGCTTGCCGTGGTCGAGACGCGGCAACCCGGCGGAACCGCCACCGGCGACCGCATCCGCGAAATCGTGTTGGACGCGCGCTCGGCCGCACTCGCGCCCATGGCCGAGATGGCGCTGTTGTTTGCCGACCGCGCGCAGGCCATCGCCGAGGTGATCGAGCCGGCGCTCGCCCACGGCAAAATGGTCCTCTGCGACCGCTTCACGGACTCGACCGAGGCCTACCAGGGCGGCGGCCGCGAGCTGGGCTCGGCGATCGTGCTCGAGCTGCACCGGCTCCTCTGCGGCGATTTGAAACCCGATCTCACGCTGCTGCTCCTGCCCGGCCTGGAGGCCTCGCTCGCCCGCGCACGCCGGCGCAACGACCGTGTGGAGATGCAGACCGGGACCAATGAGGGCCGCTTCGAGCAGGAGCAGGATGCCTTCTACCGCCGCGTGTGGCAGCGGTATCGCGAGATCGCCGCGCGCGAGCCGGAGCGCGTGGTCCTCATCGAAGGCGACCTCACCATCGACGATGTGCACGAGCAGATTGTGGAGGCCGTCTCGGAGAGGCTGATGCTCGTCCGGCAGAGCGCATGACTGTTCCTCGCGCGTGCATTCCGCAGGGCCGCACCAGGCGGATATAATTCCGCTCAAGGCACGCCGCAACAAAATTCAACTTTCCTGATGAGGTAAAATGGGTTCCCGCCGTCTGCTGCTCGTGTGTTCAGCTGCGCTTCTGGCTTTGCCCGCGCTTCCGGCCCAGGTCAAAGAATCCACCATTCATAAAGACATGGGCAAGCTTCGCTCCCTCTCTCTTACCGATCGGCCGCCCGCCACCGTCAAGCTGGCGCAGGAGATCGCCACGCTGCCGGCAGGCAAAAACAAGGTGCAGGACGCCGACGAGCTTTCGCACCTGGTCACGGAGGGCGACCAGGGCGCCGATGCACTGCAGGCCGTCGCCGACACGCTCTCGAAGGCGCTGGCCGAAACGCCCATTCCCGGCAAAGGCAACGAACCGCCCATGCCGTACCTTGACCTTGCCCGCCTGGTTCGCTACGAGGCGGTCACCACCACGCTGAGCGATCCGCTCTACGCAAAGGCCCAGCAGGTACTCACCCGCAACGACGCTGACATAGCGAAAGCCGATTTTTCGCTCAAAGACATTCACAACAAGACGGTCACGCTTTCCCAGCTGCGGGGAAAGATTGTGATGGTGAACTTCTGGGCCACGTGGTGTCCGCCGTGCCGGGCGGAGATGCCCGCGCTCGACGCCATCCAGACGCGGTTCGATTCCCAGGGGCTTGTGGTTCTCGGCATCACGGACGAAAACGGGCTCACGGTGAGCTCGTTCCTGGGCGGAACCAATTACCATCCGGCCATCCTCTTCGATCCCGAAGATAAAGTGCACAGGGAGTTTCACGTCGAAGGGATCCCGCGCACTTACGTCTTCGACCGTGACGGCAAGCTGATCGGCGAGACCATCGATCAGGGCACATGGAAGCAATTCATCGTCATTCTTGCCAAGACCGACCTGCATCGCTGAGCCGGAATGCACACGCGCCAGCGGCGAGGATCGCCCCGGTTCCCGTGCTCGACAACAGGGGCTGCGTGTTCTAAGGCATTTCTCCTTCGGATATAGCCGTTTTCGACCCTTTCCAGGGTGCCGATTTCTTGTTGCAATCGGCACTTGACCGCGGTGGCTTCGGTGTACAGCAGAAGGAGAAATGCTTTAGGCTCGAGCAGTGGGCTTTCAGGATTTCCTCGGCAACGCGGCCACGGTCACGCACCTGCGCGAAAGCATTCGCGCGGGCCGGTTTCCGCATTCGCTCATCCTGGCCGGGCCGCGCGGCGCGGGCAAGTACACGCTGGCGCTGATGCTCGCCCAGGCAGTCAACTGCCTTGAACCTCCGGGAATTGACTCCCCGCAAACCGGCGGTCTGCCCGACTTCTGCGGCCGCTGCGCGAACTGCGTGCGCATCGCCGGGGCGGCGAATCTGGAGGAGCGCGTGGCCGAGGCCGTGGCTGCGCGCGAGGAGCTGCGCGAGACCGACAAGCGCGAGACGCGCATCCTGGTCGAGACGCATCCTGACGTGCTTGTCATTCCTCCCGATCCGCCGCAGCTGCTCATCAAGCTGGGCCAGGTGCGGCAGGCGATTCACGCGGCCTACTACCGGCCGCCCATTGAGGCGCGGCGCGCCTTCACGATTTTTACAGCGTCGGCTTTCATGAAAGAAGCGGCCAACAGCCTGCTCAAGCTGCTCGAGGAGCCGCCGGAGCACACCACGTTGGTCCTGCTTACGGAAAACCCCCAGGAGCTTCTTCCCACCATCCGCTCCCGCGCGGTTACGCATCGCCTGGGCGCGTTGGCGCCCGCGGAGCTTGAGGCCCTGCTGGCGGCGCGGCGGCCGCAGCTCAAACCGGGCCAGCGTGCGCTCGCCGCGCGCCTGGCTGAAGGCGCCGTGGGCCGCGCGCTCACGCTCGATCTCGATGCCTATGCGGCGAGCCGTCAGGATGCCATCGTGATTCTCCGCAATGCCTTGCGCGAGCCTGATTACTCGCAGCTCTTCCGCACCACGGAAACTTATCGCGCGGGCGCGGAGGGCCAGGGAAAAACCCTCAACCTGCTGCGCGCGCTGGGCAGCCTGCTCGAGGATCTTCTGCTCACCGTAGCCGGCACGCCGCAGCTGATCCGCAACGTCGACCTCGCAGCAGAATTGGCCGCGACGGCGCAGGGCCTCACCGTCGAGTGGATCGACGCGGCGGCGCGCGCGCTGGCCCAAGTGGAGCAGGGCATGCGGCGCAACCTGCTGCGCTCGCTTTCGCTTGACGCCATGGCCGTGAGCCTGAGCTGAGCCGAACCGGGCCGGGCGCAGAGCGCGCTCTTGACAGGCAGGATAAGATAAGAGCAACCCACTTAGAGCGGCAGGCATCTCTTCGGTGTACATGCTCCCCTCGCATCTGGCCCCCCCGGGGGATCCGAAAGATATTCTTGCCTGCGGCTTTGAATTTCGCGCGTTGGTACGCGCGCGGAACGATGGTTTCTCTTTTCCCCGGACCGGTCGCAAACAGGAGCGCAGTCGAAAGTAAGACTAGGGAAGCGACCTTTGCACCCCGGGCTATTTTTTAAATCTTTGGGAAGGATGGTTCACTTGCCGTATGAGCTTTTCATCCACGTTGCCTATGAGACGGGAGGAAGGATTGCCGGAAGCGGCGAGACCGCACCTCCGCGGACGGAAGGGATCGCCCGCGCCGCTGCCGTTCCGCTTTCCGGCGCAGAGAATGGAGATGGAGCCGCAGAATCGCCACGCTGAGCTCTTCTATCTGCAAAAGCAAATCCAGTCGCAAACACCGATGGTCATTGTGCTCGAGGATGGCGAGCGCATCGAGGGGTGCATCGAGTGGTACGATCGCGGCGCCCTCAAGGTGCGGGGCCAGGCAAAGATGCTGGTGTACAAGTCGGCCATCAAATACATGTACAAGCTGGGCGACAGCGGCCCGCAATAAAGCAGGGAGCAGGGATCAGGGAATAGGGAATAGAAAAGCAGATCGGCTCGTCCCCGAGCGATGGCGGATGCCTGACCCTACTCCCAACTCCCAACTCCCTTGCTCCTCGCGGCCTTGCGCAGGCGATCGCGGATGGCCACGCCCATGCCCTCAGCCAGCGGAAGCGGGCAGAGAATGGCGTCGCAGCCCTGCGCATCGAGCCGGCGCAGCCCGGCATAGAGCGATGCAGCCAATGTCTCGGGCGCGTTCCAGCGGCCCCAGGGAAAGACCGTCGCAGTACGCAGGCCCTCATGCGCATCCACGCCGCCCGGCAGCATTACGCCAACCCGTTCGCTCTTGAGCGCGCGTGCGGCCTCAGCAAGTTTCTGTTCGAGCTCCGCAGCGGGCGCCTCCACAAGCACCAGCCGGGCCCGCGGCGCATAATGGCGCAGGCCCACGCCGGGCGCGGGCAGCGCCTCGGCAGGCGTGTCGCGTGCCGGCTTTTCGCTGTGGAGCTCCACCGCGCCGGCAACCGCGCGAATCTGCTCCGCGGTGACGGTGCCGGGACGGTAAATGCGCATCGGTGTCTGCGAGACATCGAGTACCGTGGACTCGACGCCGTGCAGCGACGGGCCCGCGTCGGGTACGGTCTCGAGCACGGCATCGATGCGGCCATCGAGGTCTTCGAGCACGTGCGCGGCGGTGGTGGGACTGACGTGGCCGAAACGGTTGGCGCTGGGCGCGGCCACGGGAACCCGGGCGCGGCGGATGAGCGCGAGCGCCACCGGATGCGCGGGCATGCGCACGCCCACCAGCGGCCGCCCGGCAGTCACTGCGGGAGGAACTTCCTCTGCACGCGGCAACAGCAGCGTGAGCGGTCCGGGCCAGAAGGCTTTCATCAGCAGCGCGGCCCGCTCGGAAACTTCGGTGACCACCCGCTCCAGCATGGGAAGCGCGGCAATGTGCACGATCACCGGGTCCCACACGGGGCGCTCCTTGGCGGCGAAGATGCGCCCGACGGCCTCGGCGTCGAGGGCATTGGCGCCCAGGCCGTACACCGTCTCCGTGGGAAAGGCCACCAGCCCGCCTGCGCGCAGCAGGTCCGCCGCGCGCTTGAGCGCACGTTCCGCCTCCGGCGTCTCCACGCGTCCGGGATCGAGGACCAGCCGCAGCGTCTGCACTCTCCGATTGTCGCCGCTGGGGTGCGGGCCCGGCCAGCGGCGCATGCCGGCCGGTATACTTTCTGCGTCTATGGTTCTAGAAACCGAGATCAAATTCCGGGTCAACGATCTCGAGGATTTCCGCCGCCGGCTTCAGGCTGCGGGTTTCCGCGTGGAGACACCGCGCAGCTTCGAGAGCAATGTCCTTTACGACACTCCCGACCGCAGAATGCGCGCCCGCACGGAAATTCTGCGCATCCGCAGCTACGCCGGCAAGTGGACGCTGACGCACAAGCGCCTGCCCGACGCCCCGGGAAGCGAACGGCACAAGCATCGCGTGGAGACGGAGACGGAGATCGCCGACGGCGAAGCCCTGGCCGAGATCTTCCGCTCGCTGGGGCTTGTGGCCGCGTTCCGCTATGAAAAGTGGCGCACGGAATGGAGCGACGGCGAAGGCGATTGCGTAGTGGACGAGACCCCCATCGGCGACTACGCGGAGCTCGAAGGCGCGAGCGAATGGATCGATCGCGTCTCGGCGAGGCTGGGTATTGCGGCCTCCGAACACATCACCCTGAGTTACGGCCGGCTCTTCGATCTGTGGAGGCAGCGTCACGGGAGCAGCGCTACGGATCTCACCTTTGCGGCCATTCCGTCCGCCCGGCGCGCCTAGCGAGGGCCCGCAACCGCATGGGAAGAAAATAATCCCGGCGGCCGCCAGAGCCGGGTGGGGCGGCTTTCTCGGGATAAAATGGGGGATGCAGCACACAGGCTGAGGGGAGCATCGATCGCGCTATGTCGGACGTTTTCAACGTTCAAGATGGCACCGAGAAAAGCGTCTTGTCCGTTGCGCTCGTGGGTCCGCATGACCAGCGCCGCCGGGCCGTTGCCGCGGCCGTCAGCGGCCGCACCGGCGTGGCCGTCGAGGAGTTTTATTCCTACGAGGGAGCAGACACGCTGGATGATCGCTTCGAGGTAATCGTAGTCGATGCCGACAGCGATCCCGATCGCGCCCTGGCTCTGGCGCAAAGCATCTGCTCCCGCGGACGCGCCACGGTCATGGCCTACTCCGGCCAGGCCGACGTGAAAGTGGCCATACGCTTCATGCGTATCGGCGTGCGCGAGTTCTTCACCCTTCCTCTGGAGGGGCCGGAGATCGCCGATGCGCTGGCACGGGCTTCGGTGCGGCAGCCCTCGGCGCGCCAGGCCAGTCACGCGCCCAGCAAAGTGTGCGTGTTTCTGGGGACGAAAGGCGGATGCGGCGTAACCGCTCTGGCGGCGAACTTTGCCGTGGCTCTGGCGCAGGAGTCGGAGCGCCCCACGCTGCTGATGGATTTCGGTCTGCCTCTGGGCGATGCGGCCATCAACCTGGGCATGATCACGGAGTTTTCCATCGCCAATGCGCTCAAGGACGCCGCGCGCCTGGACGGAAATTTTCTCAAGACCCTTCTGGCCACGCACGCCTCCGGGCTCTCTGTGCTGGCGGCGCCAAGCGATTTTCGCCTCGATCAGTCGCCCAACGGAGACGCGGTCAACAAGCTGCTCACGGTGGCGCGGCAGAACTTCGAGTTCATCGTGGCCGATGTGGGTTCCCGCCTCGATTTATTGAATTCGACCTTCTTTGACGAGTCTTCCATCGTTTATCTCATCACCCAGGTGGGCATCTCCGAGCTGCGCAACGCCAACCGCATGATCTCGCAGTTCTTCGGCCGGCGCAGCGAGAACCTGCAGATCGTCCTCAACCGCTACAAGCCGGCCACGCTCTTGTTCGACGACAAGCACATTGAGAAGGCGCTCACGCGGCCGGCGCAGTGGAAGATTCCCGACGATTACTCGAGCGCGCGGCGTACGCAGAACACCGCCAACGCCATGGCCCTGGCCGATGCGCCCATCGCCCAGGCCATCCGCCAGATGGCTCGCTCCGCCTGCGGCCTGCCCACTGACAAGGAAGAGAAAAAGAAGCTGTTCGGTTTCTTCCGCTGAGCTCCGTGCACTGCCGCCTCAGCTTTCGGCGCCGTGGCACTTCTTGTATTTCTT